>JANSXJ010000369.1 GCA_024743015.1 Hyphomonas sp.
ATGACGAACGCCGCGACATGATCCTCAATCCCGGTGAAGAGATTTGCTGTACGCGCAAAATTGTCCTGTTCGATGAAACGCCAGACTTCTCGGAGGTTGGTGACACGCTCGCGACTTTCTTTGCACCCAGTGACCGCTTCCTTGTCCTGCGCGCGGCCGGGTCTCGGCCGGGTCGGGTTATCGAAATCGTCGTCGACGAATCCGGCCTACGGAGCGAGTTGAGCGACTATGGGCGAAACATTCTCGTTCTGTCGCTGATCATTTCGGTGTTCACGGGGGGGCTCATCTATCTGATGCTGGTCCTGACCGTCGTCCGCCCGATCCGTCGCGTGACGCAATCCGTCGAGCAGATCAGGGATGAACCGGGAAGCTGGAAACGACGGCTTTCCCCGACCCCACGCAGCGATGAGATTGGCCGGGCACAGAATGCGCTCTCGGATATGGAAGAAGCGGTGTCGAACGCCTTCCGCCAGCAGGAACGTCTGGCGCAACTCGGTGAAGCTGTTGCCAAGATCAATCACGATTTGCGCAACTCACTGGCGACGGCGCAGCTGGTATCGGACAGCTTGTCCCGGTCTGAGGACCCTCGGGTGGCCAAGAGTTTGCCGCGCCTCGAGCGAGCCCTGGAGCGGGCGATCAATCTTGCGAGTGACACATTGAAATATGGTCGCTCCTCCGTACCGGACTCCAACATCCAGACGGTCAGACTGTTCGATATCGCCGAAGAAGCCGCCGCCGAAGCGCTCGCTGCGTTCGAGGCTGTGACCTTTGCCAACGAAGTGGATCTACAGGCGAGCGCGAAAGCCGACCCGGATCATTTGCACCGCATCTGCGCCAATCTCATTCGCAATGCAGCCGAAGCGATGGACGGGAAAGGCGAGATTTCGATCGGATTTGATGGAGCCGTGCTCCACGTCGCTGATACTGGACCAGGTCTGCCGGAGCAGGCAAAAGCCAATCTATTCAAACCTTTTGCAGGGTCGACCCGCCGGGATGGGACCGGGCTTGGTCTGGCGCTGTCGCGCGATCTTGCGCGCGCCATGGGCGGAGATCTTGAGCTAGGTGAAACAGGAGAGACCGGAACCCGATTTGTCGTGGTCTTGCCGAAACCTGGCTAAGTCGCCACCGCAATCGAGAGCGTCCGTTATGGGGCGACTTTGGGTCGCTCAACGAACGACCGCTTTCGGCGTCGGAGCAGGCATTTTGCGGTTCGCGTCATCCTCGACCGCGTAGCGGTCTGAGGATCTATCACCTGAACTTGCTGCGTGTGGTTGGGGTCCGAGATGGACCCTCAGACAGCCGAGGGCTGTCGAGGGTGACGCAAGTCGCGAGACGATCCCGAACAGGCTCAGGATGAGGGCCCACCGCCTTAAACCAGCTCACCCGGTTTACACGAACCCATCGGACTAAGTCGAACTCACAATCACGATTGCCGCAACGATTGCCAGGAAGAAGCCCATCCAGCCCCACCAGGGTGCGAAGCGTTCGCGCGGGAGCGGTTCAGGCTCCGGCGCGTTCAATTTGGCCTCAAACTGATCCATCACTTCGGGGAGGCGCTTGAGGCGGTCGGCCACGTCTTTGACATTCTGGGCCACCAGCTTCGCGGCTCCGGCCGGGCCAAGATTCTGGGTAATCCAGTCTTTCACCACCGGCTCGGCAGCAGCCCAGATATCATGCTCCGGATCGATCGTGCGCGCGACCCCTTCGACTTGCACCATTGTCTTTTGCAGCAAGACCAGTTCCGGGCGCAGCTGCATGCCGAATGTGTGGGTGAAATCGAGGAGCTGCAGCAAAAGCCGTCCCATGGAGACGTCCGCTGCGGCCTTGCCGTGAATGGGTTCGCCAACACTGCGTAGCGCCTGCGCGAAGTCGCCCACGGATTTCTCAGGCGGGACATAGCCCGCTTCGAAATGAACCTCTGCGACGCGGTGATAATCGCGATTGAGAAAGCCCCAGAGGATCTCAGCCAGGAAGCGGCGTTCATTCATCCCGATGCGGCCAATGATGCCAAAATCGACCAGGGCCAGGCGGCCATCCGGGGTCACGATCATGTTGCCTTCATGCATGTCGGCGTGGAAGACGCCGTGATGGATCGCATGGTCGAGGAAGCCGCGCGTCACTGTGTTCGCGAGCGTCGAGCGGTCGATGCCGGGCGTTTCAGCCGCTTCCGGATCGGTCAGCGGCTTGCCGTCGACCCATTCGGTGGTCAGCACGCGTTTGCCTGAGCGTTCCCAATCGACCGCGGGCACGAAATAATAGCCTGCCTTGAAGGAAAGCTCTCGCATCTCGTCTGCGCCGCCGGCTTCGAGGCGGAGGTCGAGCTCTTTCTCCATCGACTCGGCAACGGTTTCGGTGAATGCCACCGGAGCAAGACGGCGGCTTTCAACATTCACCCGCTCAACAGTACGGGCCGCGCGTTTCATCGCTCGCAATTCCCGGTCTATCAGGATTTCGACCCTAGGGCGCAGAATCTTGACGGCTTTCGCACCGTCTTCAGTCTGCATGCGATGCACCTGGGCCAGCGAGGCAGCCGCGATCGGGTCGGAAAGATCCGGAAACAGGCGGGCCGCCTCTTCGCCAAACTCAGCCTCGAGCGCGGCTTGAGCCGCCTTCATGGAGAAAGGCGGTAATTTGTCTTTCAGGCGCGAGAGATCGCTGGTGGTTTCAACCCCGAACACATCTGGCCGGGTGGCCAGAAACTGGCCCAGCTTGATATAGGCCGGTCCGAGCTTCTCGAGCGCGGTTGCGAGCCGTTTGCCGGGCCGGCCCTTCGCGCCGCCACCAAAAATGCGGAGTGTCTTGCCGGCAAGTTTGGCCGGGAAGGGCAGGCGGGAATGATACTCGCCGGGCAGGATCACATCGTGACGCGCGAGCGCCGTGCCAGCACGCAGAAGCCGTCCATAATCTGCCAGCGCCTTGAACATGGATCAGATCGCCCATCCGAAGTGGAGCGCGGCGATGCCACCAGAGAAATTGGTCACCGATACGTTTGAGAAGCCGGCCGATTCGATCTCCGCCTTGAATGTCTCCTGATCCGGGAACTGGCGAATGCTCTCGACCAGATATTGATAGCTGTCGCGATCACCGGTGACGAGTTTTCCAACTTCCGGGATCACGTTGAAGCTGTAGGCATCATAGGCCTTTTGCAGCATCGGGGCGGTCATCTGGCTGAACTCGAGTACGGCGAGGCGCCCACCAGGCTTCAGGACGCGCTTGAACTCGCGCAGGCCGGCGACACGGTCGGCGAAGTTGCGAATCCCGAAACTGATCGTCAGGGCATCGAAGCTGCGATCCGGGTAGGGCAGGGCGGTGCCATCGGCGCAGACCCAGTCGAGGCGTCCGTCCCATTCGGCATTGTCAGCGCGGGCCTTTCCGGCTTCCAGCATCGCATCATTGATGTCGCAGACAATCGCCGTGGCGATGCGTTTGTCCCCGCGCCGCTTACCGGCGTCGTCGGCCAGTTTCAGGAAGGCGCGAGCAAGCTCACCCGTGCCGCCTGCCACGTCGAGATGGCGCTCGCCAGGCTGCGGGTTCACGCGGTTCATCGTGTCATGCTTCCACAGGCGATGAACGCCAGCCGACATGAAATCATTCATCACGTCATACTTGGACGCGACGGAGCGGAACACGCCTTTTACCCGGTCGACTTTCTCGTCCGGGGTAACCTGCTCAAAGCCAAATGAAACGGTATCTTGCTCGCTCATAGGCCGCATCTAAGCAGAGATGTCTTAAAGAGCCATGCGCAGCGGTGTCGCGGAACTGTAAATTGTATGCCC
>JANSXJ010000443.1 GCA_024743015.1 Hyphomonas sp.
TTACCAGTCTCCGTGGCATGTCCGCGGCAGCGTGTTGTGGCGCTACCTGTCTTCAGTTGAGCGTATCAGCTCAATTGATACAGACACCGGTGCGATCACAACATTTGCTCAAGATGGCATCAACACGGTATCGTCCAAGTTGGACGGTGAGCACTATTTCGATGTTGCGGCGTTCTGGGATGTCAATGACATCGTTGAGCTTCGCGCGGGCATTAACAACGTCCTGGACAACGACCCACCTGTCGTTCCGACTTTTGGACCAAGCCCAACAGCGAACGTTGAAGCCAACACTGTCGCAGGTGTCTATGAAGCCGCTGGTCGCTTCGTATTCGTCGGTGCGAAAGTTAGCTTCTAAGCTGAAAGCCTAGGCTAAATTAGAAGTGGCGGTTCTTTTTGGGACCGCCACTTTTTTTGTGCCCATTATTGCGCCGTTCTCAGCTTTTCTGGAGAAGAGACGCCGTAGAAACACGCCTCTTCTGGTCTACACCGCTTCACAAGAAATGATGTTCGCGCTAGCCCGGACTTGGAGTTCAGGGAGTAAGAGGTGCGATGATTGGCGCTGAAGCTGATATTGCGAACGGATTCGCGGCATATAAGCGTGGAGACTTGGCCGCCGCGCGGTCCATCCTGGAGCGCGTTCCACATCACCAGGCCTGGCATGTTCTTGGCTTGGTAGAGCGCGCGTCAGGCCAGTATGCACGTGCGATCGCCTGGCTCGAAAAAGCCGAGAAGAGTGATCCACGAAATCCCGAGATCGCGAACAATCAGGGCCGCGTGGCCCTCGATGCGGGCGACCCCATCTATGCCGAACGGGCTTTCCGACGTGCGCTCACGCTTCGAGCCAACTGGCTGCCGGCGCTTACGGGGCTCGGTAGAAGTTTGAATGATCAGGAAAAATGGCGAGAGGCCCATCCGATCTGGACGAAAGCGGTCGAGCTGAACCCGAATGAACGAGTGTCGCGCTACAATGCGGCCATGGCTGCCCTGGAAATTGGGCACGTGGAGTTTGCCGAGGCGGAATTCGATCGCCTCATCAAGTCAGGCCTGACCGATCCGGCCGTTTTCTTTATGCGCGGCCGCGCTCGGGTTGAGTTGAGTGATCTGACAGAGGGTTTGAGCGACTTTCGCGTATCATGGAACAAACAAAAGACCGCACACGCCATGAAGAATCTGGCAAACACGCTGTGGATGACCGGTGATCAAAAAGGGTTCTATGATCTGGTCAGAGACGCCCCCGATGCTTTGGGCGGATTGAAGATGTTTCTGCTCTCCAAATCAGGCAATACAGATCTTGCATTGCGCATCTGGGATGAGCTGCCCGAACAGTTTCAGAACGACCCGGACACGCTAACGGCAAAATCCAATATTCACCGGATGCGCGGCGAACAGGCCGAAGCGCTTACCGCGGCAAGCAAAGCGCATGCGCTCCGCCCCCTTCAAGCCAATATTGATGATTCCCTGATCAGCGCGCAGCTGATGGCGGGAGATCACGCCTCTGCCTTGAAATCAGTTGCGGACTGGCGCGCGAGAGAGCCGCTCGTACAGTCCTGGATCGCGCATGAGGCAACGGCGCTCCGACTAGCGAACGCGCCAGAATATACCGAACTTGCTGATCCTGACCGCTTCATCCAGGCATTCGAACTGGAGACGCCAGAAGGGTTTGCGTCCATTCAGGCATTTAATGATGCCCTTATTGAAGCCATCGCGCCCATGCAATCGTTTGATCAACGCCCGCTCGATCAGACGCTTCGCGCAGGCACGCAGACGGCCCGGGATCTGGTGCACGTGCAAAACGACACGATCCAGAGTTTTTTGCGTGCGCTTGATGCACCGATACGCGCTTATCTGAACGCGATTGGCTTCGACGCAGACCACCCCTTCCTGGGGCGCAATACAGGCAATTTCCGGTTTAACGGATGTTGGTCGGTCACGCTCAAAGGTGGCGGTCACCATGTCAATCACGTACACCCTCGCGGATGGATCAGCTCAGCTTATTATGCCCGCGTCCCTGATGAGACACTGCGCGGAGACAGCAAAGCTGGATGGATCAAATTTGGAGAACCACCTTTCAAAACCAATCCTATCCTTGATCCGGTAAAATGGGTGCAGCCGAAGTCCGGCCTGTTGGTCTTGTTTCCGAGCTATTTCTGGCATGGAACGCATCCGATTCATGATGCGTCAGAGCGGGTCACGGTTCCGTTCGATCTGGTGCCCGCATAAAGAGAATCCAGCCTGCACTACAGGACAACCGCGATCTATACCTTGCCATTGAAGGGGTAATCTGAACACATTCAAGGCTGCGGTAATAGGAGAATTTGCTGATGAAGATTTCAAGCATCGTAATCGCGACTGGGTTTTGCCTGACCGCGCCTGCGTGGGCTCAGGAAAATGTCAGCACCGAGTCTATCTATGCTTGCGCGAGCATCGAAACAGACGCTGAGCGCCTCGCCTGCTATGATGCAGCGGTGACGCAATTTCGAGCTGCTGAGGAAGCCGGCGAAGTGGCGACCATCAGCAAGTCCGAAATCGCCGAGTTGAACCGGGAATCCTTCGGCTTCTCCCTGCCCTCTCTGCCAAAGAACATTTTGCCGAAATTTGGCTCGTCGGATGAGTCCGACATTGACGTCCTCACCGAGCCGGTGAAGTCCGTCAGCCGCACGCGACTCGACAAGTTGCGAGTGACGCTTGAGAACGGACAGATCTGGGAACAGATTGATACGAAACAGGTGTATTACAGCAAGAAACGGGGCGTGGAGTCCGCAGAAATCAATCGCGCCGCCCTTGGAAGCTTCAAAATGAAACTAGACGGCGGCCGCGCCTTCCGCGCCAAACGGATCCGTTAAACAGGAAAACGGCGACCCACGAGAGGTCGCCGTCTCTAATTCAATCCATAAAGTCAGTGCTAGAAGCTGACTTTCGCCCCGATGAATACGAAGCGACCAGCGGCTTCATAGACACCTGCGACAGTGTTGGCTTCAACGTTCGCTGTTGGGCTTGGTCCAAA
>JANSXJ010000247.1 GCA_024743015.1 Hyphomonas sp.
CCACGCACCGTTTCGCGGCGTGGAGTTGAGGGATAAAAATGGCAAAGACCGTCCTGGTTATTGATGATGATCCAACCCAGCGCCGACTGCTGACGGCTGCCGTGGAGAAGGCGGGCTTTGCTTGCCGCACAGCGCCAGACGGTGAAACTGGTGTAGCCATTGCGACGGACACCAATGCCGGGGCAGATGTTGTTCTGCTCGATCTCACAATGCCGGGCCTTTCAGGCATGGAAACCCTCGAGATGCTGGCGGAGCGTCGCCCGGATCTGCCGGTCATCATGTTGACCGCCACCAGCGGAATCGACACGATTGTCGCCGCAATGCGAGCTGGCGCTGTTGATTTTGTGGTTAAGCCGGCCAGCCCTGAGCGGGTCGTTGTTTCGATCCGAAACGCGCTGAAACTGTCCTCTCTGACCGGCGAGGTGAAACGCCTCACCCGCAAGGCGGATGGCGGGATGGGCTTCGACGATATGATCGCAAGCGCTCCCGTCATGAACCAGGTCATTCGCCTGGGCCAACGCGCTGCAGCGTCAGATATTCCAGTATTGATCCTCGGTGAAAGCGGTGTGGGTAAGGAAGTCATCGCTCGCTGCATTCAGGGTGCATCTGATCGATCCGGGAAGCCATTCATCTCGGTCAATTGTGGTGCGATCCCGGAAAACCTGGTTGAGAGCATACTGTTTGGCCATGAGAAGGGCGCGTTTACCGGCGCGGTTTCGCGCTCTGCAGGTAAATTTGTCGAAGCCGATGGCGGAACGCTGTTCCTTGACGAAGTCGGTGAGCTGCCGCTGGAAATGCAGGTTAAACTGCTGCGCGCGCTGCAAGAAGGCGAAGTCGACCCGGTGGGCGCGCGGCGTCCGGTCAAGGTCGATGTCCGCATCATCTCGGCGACAAACCGAGATCTTGCACAACGCGTCAAGGAAGGCGCATTCCGCGAGGATCTGTTCTATCGATTGAACGTCTATCCGGTCGAAATGCCCAGCCTGCGCGAGCGGGTGGAGGATATTCCGGCCCTGGTGGATCACTTTATCGGGCGCTTTAATGCCTCCGAAGGCACGCGTATTGTCGGCGCAGCCAAGGATACGCTGAAAATGCTGTCCTCGTTCGAATGGCCCGGCAATGTTCGCCAGCTTGAGAATGCCGTGTTCCGCGCCGTGATCCTGTGTGAAGGCGATATGCTCCAGCCACATGATTTCCCGCAGATCAGCGGTGTCATGCCTGAAATCGCGGCGCTGCCAGAAGTTCCGGAAAAGCCCGAGGTCGCCAACGATGCGGCAACCGGTTCGGTCGACGCCTCAGGTGCGTTTGTCGAAGGCGGTGAAGTTCGCAGCCTGTCAGAAGTGGAACGCGATCTTATTGCCTACGCGATCGAGCACTATGCAGGGCATATGAGCGAAGTCTCGCGCCGCCTCGGTATCGGCCGCTCAACCCTGTATCGCAAAGTTCGCGAATACGGTCTGGAAAGCGACACCAAAAAAGAAGCGAGCTAAAGAAGCTCCAAAGGGGACCGAAAACGGCGCTCTGGGGGGGCGCCGTTTTCATGTTTAGGCGTACCGGGATGCGCTTGGGGATCGGCGACCCGCGGGCTTAGTCCGAGCCTGATGGTGCGAGACTGTCAAACACCCGAACGCTTGCCCAATTCTCATTGAATTCCTCGATGAATTGCAAATGCGGTTCGGTCACTTGATAAGCGTCCTGCGCCGCGGTGTCCTCGAATACGATGGTAAGCGCGACATCAAAATTGAGATCGTTCACCTCGCGCTGATAGTCGGTATGCCGCGGCCCGGCAGAAAAATATACAATGCCATCATGCGGTGCGAGATACTCATAGCATCCATCGACCAGCGCCTGCACTGCGGTCTCATCCTTGTCCTTCAGCTCAAAGAACACAGTATGCGTGAGGTAAGGCTCCGCATCTGGTTCGGCCTGCATCGACATCGTACAACTGGAGAGCGCCAGAGTTCCTACAAGTAATAGAGCGCGCATGTGAAATCCTCCTAGACTGCGCCTAACCGTCTGCTGGAATGCAGATGGCAGGTCAAGTTTCGGTGGAAGAGGGCTTAGAAGATCAACACGGTAAGGTTGGTCTGGGCGTCAAATAGGAAATCGCCACGCCATTCCAGATCCGACCATCCCGGGTTTGACCCGGGATCCCTACAGCTGAATCCGAGATAGACGAACGAAATCCAGGCGCTCGCCGGGATGACCGAAAGATGTAGGACTGTTTGATGCTGGCGGAAGTCGCCGAAATTTCACGCGAGTTTTGATTCAGCCATCCGTCGCCCGCCTAAGCGACCGACGCGGAGTCCGATTCTATCGGCATGTCTTCCGGGTATACGGTGATCCGGTTGCGCCCCTGAGATTTGGCCTGGCGCAGGCAGAGGTCGACGCGCTGCATGGCCTGCTCGAGCGTTTCGCGCTTGCGGCAGGCGATAACGCCAATGCTGGCTTCAAGGTGGATCTCGTGACTGTTGAACTGGACCCGCAAAGTCTCGATCTGACGGCGCAGGCGCTCTGCGACGCGTACAGCGGATTGGTGTCCGGTATCTGACAGCAGGATGGCAAATTCTTCGCCCCCCCAGCGAGCCACGTCGTCTGTGCCAAACCGGCTGGTCGTGCGCAAGTGATCGGCCAGGATGCGCAAGGCTTCATCGCCTCCTGCGTGACCGTATTTGTCGTTGATCAGTTTGAAATAGTCGAGATCAATCAGCAATAGAGAGATTGGACGATTGGTCCGATCATAACGCGCCGCTTCACGCTCATAGCGATGAGCGAAGGCGCGGCGGTTGAGCAGGCTGGTCAGCGGGTCTGTTGTTGCAAGTTCGTGCAACTGTTCCTGAACGCTGATGAGTTTGCTTGAATAGAGCGCCATCAGGATGGATGCCGGCGGCGCGAGAACACAGGCTGCGATCGCAGACGTCACCATCGCTGTATTGGCGTTGCGAGCCTCAAGATACGGTGCAATGAGCGCCGTGAAATGCACCGTCGCGCAAATCAGCACGACCGACATAAGTACGGCGTAAAGTATCGTATGGAAGCGTGATGAAGTGCTAAGCATATATTTGTCCCTGCAACACTTGTTACAGGAAAAGTCCGAAATCGGAGTTCAATCGATCGATCAAATTTGATCGATCATAGCCTAATCCTCAAAGATGATTTCCGGGGCTTTTTTGGTCTGCAGAGCATCCAGGGACAAAGCCACATCCCGGGCGACCTCTGTGAACAGATCCGCATTGGGCCCAGGCACGCTTGCGGCGGGCTCGCCGCGATCGCCGCCTTCTCGGATCGATTGCAGCATCGGGATCTGTGCCAGGAGCGGCAGACCTAGCGCGTTCGCCATCTTTTGACCGCCGCCTTCACCCATGATGGCATGACGGTTCCCGGCGGGATCTTCGAACCAGCTCATCGTCTCGATGATACCCAGGACTGGCACATGCGTCTTGGCGAACATAGCAGCGCCGCGACGCACATCGGCGAGGGCGACTTCTTGCGGCGTGGTCACGATTACCGCCGCTGAGACGGGCACACGCTGTGCCAATGTCAGCTGCGCCTCGCCGGTTCCGGGAGGGGTGTCGATGATCAAAAGATCAAGCGGGTTCTCCGGCGTGCCCCACGCGGCATCGTTCAGCATTTGCGTGATCGCGGACTGAACAATCGGCCCCCGCCAGATCATCGGCGAGTCGGGATCGGTGAGATAGCCTATTGAAAGCGTCTCAATCCCGTGTGCCGAGACAGGAACCAGCTTATTTTCAGGCGTCGTGCCCGGGCTCGCATCGGGAACGCCAAGCATGGTTGGAATGGATGGGCCGTAAATGTCCGCATCGAGGAGCCCAACGCGAAGACCTTGTTTCGCGAAGCTCGCGGCAAGGTTGACCGAGACTGTTGACTTGCCGACCCCGCCCTTGGCACTCGCGATGACCAGGATACGCGAGATTCCCGGGATTGGGGCGATTTGAGCAGCTTGCTGAGGCTGGCCCTGGTTCACCGCCTCTTCTGATAGGCGGGCACCTTTGCGAACGCGGCGCGGGCTCGTATGTGTTTTCAACGAGGTAGGCTTCGGGGCGGGCATAGCTTCGCCCGGGGCGCGCTGCGCGGTGAGCACTGCTTTGACATCCGTGACGCCTTCCAGGCTCATGGCCCTCGCTTCGGCTTCGATCTTTAGCGTTTCGGCGCGCTCCATATCATTTGGGTCGGCTTCGATGATCAAAGTGACGCAGCCAGATTCGTCGATTCTGACACCAGATAACCAATCAGGCGAACCAAGTGTGTGCCGGATCGTGTCTTCAGAGAGTGTTTTCTGGTCTTTCTTGTCCCAAAACATGGGCTATGTCCTTGATGAAGAGGCCTTTCGAACGCAAATAGGCACCATGCAGACAAAAAGCCAGTGACCTGGTGTGACTGAGAAGGAGGGGCAATGCCCTGGAACGACAATAACGGAAATGGCGATGAGCCTCCGAAGACCAATGGCGGCCCCTGGGGCAGCGGTGGTTCAGGCGGCAATGGTAATGGCGGATCGCCCTGGGGACGTCCCGGCGGGGGTCAGGGCGGTGGCGGAGGTGGCTCCGACATCGAAGACCAAATGCGAAAAATGCAGGAACGCTTTTCTCGGCGTGGTGGCGGCGGTAATGGCGGTGGACGACGCGGCCCGAGCTTTGGACCCGGCGGGTTCCTGGTCCTCGGTGTCGTCGCGCTTGTAGCGTGGTTGGCGACCGGCGTCGTCGTCGTCGACGAAGGTGAGCGGGCTGCGGTGTTCCGGTTTGGTCAGTATCAAAAGAACTTCACTCCCGGTTTCCATGTGCACCTACCGGCGCCAATTGAAACTCACGAAATACTGCCGTCAGAGAGACAGCAGGAAACCCAGGTCGGGATCAATCAAGCCGAAAGCCTGATGCTGACCGGAGATGAGAACATTGTCGACGTCCAGTTCCGTGTGTTCTGGTACTATGATGCGGAAAACCCTGAAAACTTCATTCTCAACATCGACAATGGTACGCCGCTTGTGAAAGCCGCAGCTGAGAGTGTCATGCGCGAAGTCGTGGGCAAATCTACGCTCGACGCCGTGCTGACGACGGGGCGTGGTGAAATTGCTTCGACTGTCCGAGAAGAGCTGCAAGTATTGCTTTCGGATTATGGCGCAGGCGTGAACATTGAAAACGTCGAGATTCAGGAAGCCCTGGCACCAGCGCCAGTCCGCGCTGACTTCATTGACGTTATCAATGCCGGTCAGGACGCGGAGCGTCTTGTGCAGGAGGCCAATCGATACGCTAACGATATCGTGCCGCGTGCACGTGGTGAGGCGCAGCAAATCCTGCAGCGCGCACAAGCCTATCGTGATCAGGTGATTGCCGATGCGACCGGTCAGGCCGACCGCTTTACTCAGATTCTGGCGGAATACCGTAAGGCTCCGCAGGTGACGCGGGAGCGTATGTACCTCGAAACAATGGAACGCGTCCTCAATCGGACGGACAAACTCATTCTCGACAGCGATTCCGGTGCGGTGCCTTACCTGCCGCTCGACCGCGTAAATCGTGGAGGTAACTAGACATGAAACCGTTTGGAA
>JANSXJ010000152.1 GCA_024743015.1 Hyphomonas sp.
CCGGTGAATTTTCTGCGCAAGCTGATCGGGTTCTATGGGGGTAGATCGCAGACCTTGCTCCCGGCCTGGCTCGAGATGAGCATGAACAGTTTCTCGGAAAGCCAGGAGCGCTGGACCAAGGCCATGGGCGGTGCCAATCCGTTCGCATTGGTCGAGAAGCAAACCCGCGCCAACATGGAAATGTTCGAAAAGGCCGTGCGCATGTTCACGCCGGGCCTCAGCACGCGCAAATCAAAGCGTGGGGAAAAGAGTGGTGCCGACGATGACAGCGAAGACGCCGTCGAATTGTTGCGTGCCCAAATGGAAGCCATGCAGGAACAGCTCAACGCGCTGTCCCGCAAACACTGACCAGACTAATTTAGCGGTAAGACGTCGATCACTTCGCCAATGTCCTGCTCTTGCAGAAGGACGGCGCAGCTCGTCTCGCAGGTCACCGGAAACGTTTCATCTGCCGACGTCCACAGGCCAAGCGATTCCAAACTGGTTACCGGATTGACCATGTTCGTCCCATTCGCGTCTCCGGCGAGATACTCGATCATGACCAATTCCAGGGCCGTGGCATTCTCGCCGACCACGCGAACAGATTCCCCATCCCAGCTGAGCTGCGGCGCGTCCTCTTCCCGGCGCTCCAGACGCAGACCGATATTGCGGCGAATGTCGCGCTTGCGGGTTCCGGGACATTCCTTCGCGCCATCATAGAAAGATTGCGGCGTATAGGGCGCGCGCAAGCTGAGCCGGTCGGTATAGGCCATTTGCCGATCCTTCGCGACAGGCAGCGCCATGGGATCCGGATCGCCGAGATAATCCCAGTAATTGACGGTCCAGGTCAGAACGAAAATATCGTCTCGCTCTTCGCTCATCTGTTTCATCGTGCGATGGGCTTTCGGACAGGCCGGGCAGTTCTGGTTCGCGAACAGCTCAACCAGCACCGGGCGATCAGCCTCCGCAGCAGCGGCTCCAACAGACGATACAGCAAGTACTAAAAGGGCGAAGAAACGCATCATGAGCACCTCATAACGGCTTCTTCGCCCCGGGATCAATTCACTTGGCTGTGAGGACAGCGTTATGCCGCCTCATTCGCCAGGTTGCGCAGCACATAGTGAAGAATGCCGCCATTGCGATAATAGTCGAGCTCATTGTCGGTATCGATGCGAACCGTCGTGCTTGCGACCACTTTCGTACCGTCCGCCTTGGTGATGTGTACATCAACTTTCTGGCGCGGCTGGATCTGGTTGATGCCCTCAATCGTGACTTGCTCGTCGCCTTTCAGGCCGAGCGATTCCCATGTGACGCCGTCATTGAACTCCAGCGGCAACACGCCCATGCCGATCAGGTTGGAGCGGTGAATACGCTCGAACGATCCGGCCACGACGGCTTTCACGCCGAGCAGGACCGTGCCCTTGGCGGCCCAGTCACGCGAAGATCCGTTGCCGTAGAGGTTCCCGGCAAACACGACCAGCGGCACTTCGTCTGCCATGTAGCGCATCGCAGCGTCATAGATCGCCATCCGGTCACCGCTCGGGTGATGTATTGTGACGCCGCCTTCGACACCCGGTACCATCTGGTTCTTGATGCGGATGTTCGCGAATGTGCCGCGCATCATCACTTCATGGTTCCCCCGGCGCGAGCCATAGGAGTTGAAGTCAAGAACGCTGACCTGATTGCTTTGCAGGTATTCGCCTGCCGGGCTTGAGGCCTTGATCGATCCGGCCGGAGAAATGTGGTCCGTGGTGATCGAATCCCCGAACAGCGCCAGCACGCGGGCATTGTGAACATCTTTCGGCGCTTCGACCTCACCGGTCATGCCCTCGAAGTAAGGTGGGTTCTGAACATAGGTCGAGCCCATTGGCCAGCCATAGGTCTGGCCGCCACTGACCTCGATTTCCTGCCACTGCTTGTCGCCCTTGAAGACATCTGAATAGCGCTCTGCGAACATTTGCGGAGTCACGCACTCGGCCATGATCTCTGCAATCTCGTGAGACGTTGGCCAGATGTCTTTGAGGTAGACATCATTGCCATCCTTGTCCTGACCCAGCGGGTCTTTGGAGATGTTGATCTTGAGCGAGCCTGCAATCGCATACGCCACGACGAGTGGCGGCGAGGCGAGATAGTTCGCCTTGATGTCCGGACCGATCCGGCCTTCGAAGTTCCGGTTGCCCGACAGGACCGAGCAGGAAACGAGGTTTCCATCCGCGATGGCTTTTGCAATCTCAGGCTGAAGCGGGCCGGAATTACCGATACAGGTCGTGCATCCATAACCGACCAGGTTGAAGCCAAGCGCGTCGAGGTCCTTGGTCAGGTCCGCCTTGTCGAGATAATCGGTGACAACCTGCGATCCGGGGGCAAGCGAGGTCTTCACCCAGGGCTTGCGATCGAGGCCGAGCGCCGCGGCCTTGCGGGCGACCAGGCCCGCCGCGATCAGTACGCTTGGATTGGATGTATTGGTGCAAGACGTAATCGCAGCAATGAACACATCGCCATGCGTAACGGAAAAGTCTTCGCCTTCGACCTGAACCGTCGTCGCATCATCCGCGGGCGTGCCAAATTCATTGACCATGGCTTCGGCAAACTTGGTGTCGGCCTCTGAGAGCAGGACCTGGTCCTGCGGGCGTTTCGGTCCGGAAATGCTCGGGACAACCGTCGAGAGGTCGAGCTCAATTGTATCGGTGAATACCGGATCCGCCATGTCCGGACGCCAGTACCCTTGCGCCTTGGCATAGGCCTCGACGAGCGCGATGCGATCGGCATCCCGGCCCGTATTGGTCAGGTATTTGATTGTGTCCTGGTCCACCGGGAAGAAGGCACAGGTCGAGCCGAACTCCGGCGACATGTTGGACAGGGTGGCCTGATCTTCCAGGGTCAGATTGGACAGGCCCGGGCCGAAGAACTCAGTGAACTTCGCCACCACACCATAATCGCGCATCATCTTGGTCACGGTCAGAACCAGGTCGGTCGCGGTCGCGCCTTCAGGGAGCTTGCCGGTCAGCTTGAAGCCGATCACTTCAGGGATCAGCATGGAGACAGGCTGGCCGAGCATCGCAGCTTCCGCCTCAATCCCGCCAACACCCCAACCCAGCACGGAGAGACCGTTAATCATCGTGGTGTGAGAGTCGGTCCCGACGCATGTGTCTGGATAGGCGACGGTTTCGCCATCGACTTCTTTGGTCCAGACGGTCTGGCCGAGATATTCCAGGTTTACCTGGTGGCAGATGCCCGTTCCCGGAGGCACAACGCGGAAATTCTCAAACGCGGTCGAGCCCCATCGCAGGAATTCGTAGCGTTCCTGATTGCGTTCATACTCGACGTCGACATTCTTCTTGAAGCTGTCGGGGCCAGCAAAATTGTCGACCATCACAGAGTGATCGATAACCAGATCCACCGGGACTTGCGGGTTGATCGCCTGTGCGCTGGCGCCAAGGTTTTGGGCTGCATCGCGCATCGCGGCGAGATCGACCACGGCCGGAACCCCGGTAAAATCCTGCATCAGAACGCGCGCGGGACGATAGGCAATCTCGTGCGTGACCTTGCCGCCATTATCGATCCAGGTCTTGAACGCCGTAATGTCGTCTTTTGTGACCGTCGTGCCGTCCTCGTTGCGAAGCATATTCTCGAGCAGGACTTTCAAGGACGCCGGGAGCTTGGAGACGTCACCGAGGCCATTTTTGGCTGCGGCATCGAGGGAGTAGTAAGTGTAATCCTTACCGTCTACGGTAAGTGTCTGGCGGGCCTTGAAACTGTCGAGGGAAGGCATGGGCGATCGGACCTCTCTTTTGTGCGTGAATACAGGCGCATACGCGGGGCGTCGCGCGTCTCGCCCGCTTCCTATACCGGCTGTGGAAAAGACGCAATCGGCTGAGGATGCGGCTTTTGGACTAGATGCCGCAACGGGAGATCAAGTTTGAGCGATCCAGTCTTGTTGACCGGCCATGGCCTCGGCGCGGTACGGGGTGAGCGCATTTTGTTTCGCGACGTCTCAATCGACGCGGCGCCGGGCGAGTTGATCCTGCTGCGCGGGGTCAACGGGTCCGGTAAAACAACCCTCTTGCGCCAGCTGGCAGGCCTGTCCGAGCCGCAAGCCGGGGAAGTGGAGCGCGCAGGTCTGCACCACTGGATCGGTCACACAAATGGCTTGAAAGCACATGAAACACCAAGATCGCACCTCAAACACTGGGCGCAGATCTGGGGTAGCGACGCGGATTTGCCAGCAATCTTATCGGACATGGGTATGACGCGGCCAGCAGATGTCCCCTGCCGGATGCTGTCTGCGGGCCAGAAACGCCGCACAGCCTTGTCGCGGCTGAAAGTGCAGGACCGCAAGCTCTGGCTGCTGGACGAGCCTTTCAATGCGCTCGATACGGATGGACAGGCTCACCTGGCCGAGATGATCGAAACACATCGCGCGGCCGGCGGCGCGGTCATCGCCGCGCTGCATGGCACTGCTCCCGTTTCAGCGACGCAGGAGGTGGTGCTGTGATTCACAGTCCTCCATTCTTTCATCCGCAGACACCTGCGCAGGCAGGTGTCCATAGAACGCGCTGGCGACCACTCACGCGATTGATGGTCTATCCATGGGGTCCTGCCTTCGCAGGACCTGACGGAGACTGTGTGCGATGAGCCCGTCCCCGCTCCTCTCGGCCTTTCGGTCGTCTTTATCCGAAGCCTGGGCTTCCGGCGCAGGCGTATTGCTGCCGCTTGGTTTCTTCGCGGGCACAGCCGCGCTTGTCCCATTCACGCTGGGCTCAGAGGCAGAGCTTCTGAGCCGCGTCGGGCCCGGCATTCTCTGGCTCGCTTTGGCGCTCTCATCCATGGTGACGCTGGAGCGCGTATTTCAGGCTGACCTGCAAGATGGCGCGCTCGATCTCTGGCTCCAGGATGCGGGCTCGATTTCGCTCATCGCAGCGATCAAAACGTTGACCCATTGGCTGGTTTCGGGCTTTCCGCTCGTCCTGCTCACGCCGCTGATCGGGTTCATGCTCGGTGTGCCACCGGAAAAGATGGTCCCGGCCATGCTGGGCTATGCCATGGGGGGACTGGTCTTTTTTCTCTGGGGCGGTGTCGCTGCGGCTCTGTCGGCCAGCGTTGCCCGCGCAGGACTGTTGATTGCGCTCATCGCGCTGCCGCTCTACGTCCCGGCTCTCATTTTCGGCGTCCAGATGGTTGATGCAGGAATGGCAAGTCCGAGCTTTCTCTTTCTCTGCGCCTGCACGCTGTTTGCTCTTGGTGTCGCACCTGCTGCCATGGGCGCGGCTTTGCGGTTGGCGGCGGAGTAGAGGAGGGCTATCTGTCCAGCATGTTGTCTTATCTCGCCAATCCGCTCCGCTTCATGCGGTTTTCGCGTCTCGCCGTGCCGATCAGTTTCGGGCTCGGTGCCGTATTGATCGGCTGGAGCTTGTACAACGGCCTGCTCGTCGTCCCGCCAGATGAGCGCCAAGGCGGTGACCTGATGCGCGCCATGTTCACGCACGTCCCCTCGGCCTGGCTGTGCATGGGGCTATACGCAGCGCTCGCAGGGGCCAGTTTCGTTTGGTATATCTGGCGCCATGAGCTTGCCGATGTCGCGGCGCGCGCCATCGCCCCGATCGGCGCGGGCTATACCGCGCTCTGTTTCATTACCGGATCTATCTGGGGACAAAAAGGTTGGGGCGCCGGGTGGCACAATCTCATTCTTGGCGACAGTCGCTTGATGTCCGTCCTGGTCCTGTTCTTCCTGTTCCTGGGTTACATCGCCCTGCGGGCCGCACTCGAAACGCGCCAGAAGGCCGCCCGCGCCGCAGCGATCCTGGCAATGGTCGGGATCGTCAATGTGCCGATCATCAAAGTCTCGGTCGATATGTGGCAGACCACCACCATTCACCAGCCGTCCAGCGTGCTCAGCATCGGTGCCCCGGAACCCCGCGCAGATGATGAAGGCATGAATCCGATCTACTTGCAGCAGCTGCTTTGGGGCTTTGCCGGCCATAGCCTGTTTGCGGCAGCGATGATCCTGATGCTGATGAGATCTGAAGTGTATACGCAGCAGGCCGATCGACACCTCGCCCTGAAGCTGGAGGGGAGCTAACCAGGCCCGACTATGGAGACGATGCGATCTATGTCTGGTCGATCACGATACTCGGCGTGGTGCTGCCCGTGCTGATGGTTGGGCTGAGCCTTTTAAAGGTACATTTGTCGAAGGCCCGCCTGGACCGGTTGAAGCGAGAAGACGACGTCTGAACGTCTATTTCTTCTTCTTTTTCTTCTTTTTCTTTTTCTTCTTGGCTTTGCGGGGCTCTTCCTCTTCATCCTCATAGTCACCCGAGATGACAGAGAGCGAGAGCAACAGGCTTTCGCGGCGGGACTTGCGCAATTCTTCGGTCAGGACTTCATCCGCCGCCATGACATCAGGCGCGGCGCCATTGAAAGCCGCAAGCCCCTCATCGGTCAGGGAAACCGCCTTGGCACGCGCATCTTCCTGGGACTTCACCCGCTGAACAAGCCCGGTCTTCTCCATGCGGGAGACCATATCGGCCAGGGTCGACCGATCGATCCCGGTCACATCAACCAGGCTGGACTGGCTTTGGCCATCATCATCATTGAGCGCGGCGAGCACAGCGAACTGGCGAATGGTCAGGCCTTTCTCGGCAAGCGCGGCCGCGGATTCATTAACAGCCGCCTGCTGCGCCCGGTGCAATAAATGCGTAACGGAACGCGCGAGCGTAAATTCCGTACTCGTCTCTTGCTTGCTCATAGCCGCCGCCTTAGTTCCTGTTTCAGCCCCTACCGCACTGTAAAAACAGATTTACCGTGTGCAGATCAATCGAATTCTCCCATAAAGCGAGAGGCTGACAGAAAAATGACAGTCAAAGCGACCCCTGATTTCGCAATGGAAATACCAATCGGTGACGATAAGGAGCGCCGCGTCTGCCAGCGCTGTGACTTCATCGACTATCAAAATCCGAAAATTGTCGCGGGCGCAGTGGTCCTGAAGGACGATAAGATCCTGCTCTGCAAGCGCGCGATTGAACCGCGCAAAGGATTCTGGACGCTACCGGCAGGCTTCATGGAACTGGGCGAATCCGTCGAGGAGGCGGCAATGCGGGAAGCTCAGGAAGAGGCCCTCGCAGATATCGAGATTGACCGCCTGCTCGCGGTCTATTCCGTCCCCAGGATCGGACAGGTCCAGGTCATGTTTCGCGCGCACTTGAAGGGCGACTATGGCGTCGGCCCGGAAAGCGAAGAGGTGAAACTGGTCGAGTGGAAAGACATTCCCTGGTCAGAGCTTGCTTTTCCAACTGTCGTCTGGGCGCTCACGCATTATTCAGAGACGCGCGACAGCGATGCTTTTGCGCCCTTCGCCAATCCACCGGGAACCGATGCCTTGACCCGCTAAGCGGCTTTGGGCTCACGCAGATGTTTCAAAGTGTACGGAACGTTTGCCGCGCCGAAAATGAACGTGATGACCATATTGCCGAGCTTCCAATTGGCCCAGACATCTTCGGCGTCGCGCGATCCAAACGTCAGGCCGAGAAAGTCATAACTGCCCGCCGGCGCGACCGTCGCACCGAGGACCTTCAATGGTTCCTCAAAGCCAGGCGCGAAATAGCGCCACAGGAACTCATTCCAGACAGCCATCGCAACAAAGAACAGACCCCAGCGAATGGCCAAAGTCCGCCACGCAAAGTCCGGCAGGTCGAACACCTTATCGAACATAACCTTCCAGATATTGTGCCCCATGGCGAGGCTGCCAAAGATGATCCCGGCGAGGAATAATTGCTGGATGGTCGGCTTGATATAGAGAAAGGATTTCTCCTGCAGGACGATGCCCAGCAGGCCGAAACCGCCCACGATCGTCGCCGTGAAGACGAGGAAGAGCGGGACTTGTTCGCCGCGCCGCAAATAATTCGAGACCGCCCAAAGAGTCGCGATGATCAAGACACCCGTCGCCCAATACAGCGCCGTATCGGGGCTCGCCCAGGTATCGTTGATCGTCACGCGGCGCATCACATTATAAACGAGAATAAAGCCGATCACAGGAACGAGGTCGGCCCAGATCTGGTTCGCTTTGTCTGCGGCAGTGCCGAGATCGTTGTTTTGTTCGGTCATGTCACGGTTTACGCAATCACGCGCCCTTTGGATGCCATTGAGAGCCTCACAAAGCTGTGTGCGTCCCCAGCGTCAAGCGCTAAGGCGCAAATTCAAGCATCATCAAGCCGATTGCCAGCACACTGGCGGCGAGGATGCTTGAATTTGCGCCTTAGCGCTTGACG
>JANSXJ010000054.1 GCA_024743015.1 Hyphomonas sp.
GGTCAGTTCAGCGGCGCGATAAAGCAAATAGGTCTCGACCGTTTGCCGATCGGTCAGACTGTTGCCGGCAAAGCTGATCTGCCAGCGATTGGATTCAATTTGTTGGTTGGCATAGCCTTTTTGACCCTCCAGCGCCGCTTGATATGGCGTCGCGGTTGCGCAGGCGCCCAGAAAAGCAAGCGCAAGGAGTGCGGTCGAAATACGCAGACGGGACATGAACAGAATACCTCCTGAACTCAGCATTCACACCTGATTAACATATGCAAGCTGAACGCCAGATAAATCGCTAAAATGTGACCAGGGTCACAGTCATGTCATCGATTGTGCGCTTTATTTGTCATGTGGGGGAGCGCGTGTGGAGGCCCACAGCCACATCACGCGCTGGCAACTGATAGAACCGAGGGGTCATTCGGCTTGGCCCCTCGGTTTCTTTTTTTTGGCGCTGCTGCGCGGTCTCAGGATCTATTCGTCACCTTTGAACAGGATCACCTTCTGGTGCGGGAACGGAATTTCGATCCCGGCCTGATCCAACGCCTTTTTCACCAGTTCCGGCAGAGTAAAGCGCACATCGAACCAGTGCTCTCCTTTGACGAATGGACGAACCGCAAAATCGACGGAGCTGTCATTCAGCGTTGAGACGACCACAACAGGTTCCGGGTCATCAAGGATCAGCGGATGTTCGCTGAACACTTTCTTGATCACGTCGCGGGCCTTGTCGATGTCGGTGTCATAAGAGACCCCGAAGGTCAGCTCGACGCCGCGGACCTCGTGATGGCTGTGATTGACAATCTGTTCGCCCCAGATTTTTCCGTTTGGAATGATGATTTGCTGGTGATCAAACGTGCGAAGAACAGTCGTGAATAGAGTGATCTCTTCAACTTTGCCGAAATTCCCTGCCGCATCGATGAAGTCGCCAACTTTGTAGGGCCTGAAGATCATCAGCATCACGCCTGCAGCGAGGTTCGACATGGCACCTTGAAGGGCCAGACCAACCGCAAGACCGGCGGCACCCAGCAGAGCGACAATGGACGTGGTTTCGACACCAAAGCGGTTCAAAACCGCGATGATAACAAAGGCAAGAACGACGTAGCGCGCCAGGCTGCCCAGGAAGTTGAACAGCGTGTCGTCCAGCTTCTCATGCTGCTTTCCAATGCCTCGTACGACGGCACCGACGCGCCCCGCGACCCAGAAGCCAATGATCAGAATGACCAGCGCGATTAAGACATTCGTTGCGCCCGCAAGCACCGTGTCGGCCTGGCCTTCCATCCCCAGCGGCTCCAGTAAACTCTCTAGAAATTCCATTATGAATCAAACCCCCTTTTAGTCATTCAAGCGTGCGCGATGGCCTTTTGGCGGCGCACGTCTTTCAGTCTAAGGGCGCAGGCTTTCGCTCGGCAAGTGCCGCGCTGGGATTGTCGCTGCATTGACCAATCGTAATGCACGGGAGAGATTTCACCCGTTAGTCTCCTGGACAAACAAGAGTGTGAGGGACGTTCTATGCTTAAAGGTCTGGCTTCTGCGAGCGTTTTGGCATTCGGTCTTGTGGCCGCGTGCAGCGGCGGAGGTGGTGACGGCGGAACCACGGGAATCACCAATATTGCACCGAGTTTCAGCTCCAGCGCGAGCGTCAGCATTGCCGAGAACAGTGTCGGCGTCATTTACACAGCGACGGCAAACGACACCAATGGAGACACGGTCACGATCAGTCTTGCCGGTGGTCCGGATGCGGGTGTGTTTTCGATTGATGCATCCAGCGGCAGCCTGTCTCTGACAGCGAGTGTGGACTTCGAAAATCCGTCAGACGCGAACGGCGATAATGTTTACGAACTCACGCTGGAAGCGCGCGATGGCCGCGGCGGCGTGGCGACGCTGAATCTGCAAATCACTGTGACCGACGAAACCGACACGATCGCCTTACGCCGGGTCGGGACTGGATTCGCTCAACCGCTCGGTCTGATCGCTTTGCCGGATGGGTCAGGCCGCGTGCTGGTCCTTGAAAAAACCGGTCGGATCCGGATCCTGAACCCCGAAACAGGCGCAATTGAGAGTGTCGACTTTCTGGATGTTTCCGGATCGATTTCGAGCAATGGCGAGCGCGGACTGCTCGGGCTCGCCTTGTCACCGGACTTTGCCATCGATCGGACCCTTTATGTGCACGTGACCAATAGCGCAGGCGATACAGAAATTCGGCAGTTTCAGACCTTTGCCGGTATGCTTGATCAGGTTGATGCGTCGACGTCAGATGTCATATTGACCATCGGGCAGCCTGAAACGAACCACAATGCCGGGTGGATCGGGTTCGATGCCAATGGATTCCTGATCATTCCAATGGGGGATGGCGGCGGCAGCGGTGATCCGAATAACCTGGCCCAGAACCCGCAAACTCTGCTCGGAAAGGTCATCCGCATCGATGTATCGGGCGATGATTTCCCCTCCGATGCCTCGCGCGACTATGCCATTCCCGCCGGAAACACCTTTACCGATCCTGCCAATGGTTTGCCGGAGATCTATGCGATCGGTCTGCGCAACCCGTTCCAGTCAAGTTTCGATCCGATCAGTGGCGACCTGCTCATTGGCGATGTCGGACAAGGAGCGATTGAAGAGATCAGTCGACTGCCAATGGATGATAGCAGCTTCAATTTCGGGTGGGCGGTGCGCGAGGGAACAGCGTTTTTCAAAGGGGCTGACCAGCCGGAATTTACGCCACCTGTGGCTGAGTACGGGCATGGAACCGGCGATCGCGAGGGGCGCTCCGTAACCGGCGGTCTGGTCTATCAAGGCCCTGTCGAGGCGCTGCAGAACACTTACATTTTTGCGGATTTTATCAGTGACAATATCTGGGGCATCCCCGTCAGCGACCTGATCAATGGACAGACGGTGGCGTCGAGCGAGTTCCTCGTCCTGAACAGCGACTTCGTACCGGATCAGGGCAGCCTGACATCAATTGCAAGCTTTGGCACGGATGAAACCGGCAATCTCTATATCGTTTCTTTGGGCGGCGATGTGTTCCGGATGGAGGCTGAAACCTAAGTCCTCCATAAAAGAAGGGCGGACCGACTGGTCCGCCCTTTTCTGTCATTGTCTAGATGGGATCAGGCTGCAGCGCCCATTACCGCTTTCACTTCGAGGAACTCCTCGAAGCCGTGATCACCCCATTCGCGGCCATTGCCGGATTGCTTGTAGCCGCCAAATGGCGCCGTGAAGTCCGGGCCCTGGCCGTTGACCTGGATCTGCCCTGCGCGAATGCGGTTGGCAATTTTTGCCGCTTCGGCGGGTTCGCCCTGAACATAACCGGCAAGGCCGTACTCAGTGTCATTGGCCATTTCGACCGCTTCATCGACGCTGTCATATGGGATCATGACCAGCACCGGCCCGAAAATCTCTTCGCGCGCGATCGTCATGTCGTTGGTGACATCGGCGAACACGGTTGGCCGTGCGAAATAGCCGCGATTGAGGCCTTCAGGTCGGCCAGGGCCACCTGCCACGAGGGTTGCGCCCTCATCAATCCCTTTCTGGATCAGGTCCTGGACCTTGGCATATTGATTGCCGTTCGAGATCGGGCCAATGGCGCCCTTGTCAGCCTCGCGCGGCATCTGGACCTTGACCGCTTCTGCTGCGGCCTTGGCGATGGCCTTGGCTTCCTCATTGCTTTCGCGCGGAATGAACATCCGGCTTGGTGCGTTACAGGACTGACCGGAATTGGTCATCATCTGCATGACGCCGCCGCCGACAGCTTTCTGCAGATCCGCAGATGGCAGAACAATGTTTGGCGACTTGCCGCCCAGCTCCTGAGCGACGCGCTTCACAGTCGGTGCCGCCGCCTGGGCGACGAGAATGCCGGCGCGGGTGGAGCCGGTGAAGCTCATCATGTCGACATCAGGATGGCTGGACAGGTGAGCACCTACGCTTGGGCCGTCGCCATTGACCAGATTGAACACACCTGGTGGTACGCCAGCCTCGTGCATGACCTCAGTGAAGATCATCGCGTTGAGCGGTGAGATTTCAGATGGCTTCAGAACCATCGTACAGCCCGCCGCGATAGCAGGTGCAACTTTACAGGTGATCTGATTGAGCGGCCAGTTCCAGGGCGTGATGAAGCCGCAAACGCCAATCGGCTCCTTGCGCAGGAGCGTGGTGCCACGCTGCTCTTCAAACTCATAGTTTCTGAGAATTTGCGCCATGGTCGCAACATGTCCGAGGCCTGCTGGAACCTGCGCCGCATTTGCCAGCCACATCGGGGCGCCCATTTCGTCAGAGATCGCCTCTGCCATATCGCCCATGCGAGCCTGGATACCAGCGGTGATCTTGTCGAGAAGCTCGGCGCGATACTCGACGCTGGTCTCCGAGAAGCTTGGGAAAGCTGCCTTCGCGGCGGCAACAGCCTTGTCGACATCTGCTGACGAGCCGAGTGAGATGCGCGCAAATGGCTCTTCTGTGGCCGGGTTCTCAACATCGAGCGTGCGCGGCTCGACCGGATCAACCCATTCGCCATTAATGTAGAATTGACGATACTCTTTCATGGCTTGCGCCTCCCGTTACCTGTTCTGAATCTCGGCATGTGTCCGAACCTGACACTCGCGTCAGGTTTTATTTAAGCACAGCAGCGGGCTGTGGAAAGCCCACACGCGGCGGAAACACCCTAAAATTGGCGTGAGTTTAGCGTCGTCGACCGCCCAAAATACCGCGCAGGACATAGTCGGTTACGCGCCGGGCGATCGTGCGGGTCGCAGTGTTGACCGCCCGCTCTGTGGTGCTCATGCGGGTCGAGCGACGGCGCGTCGTGGTTTTTTTTGTCGTGCGAGACTTCTTCTTTTCGAGCTCGCGCTGCGCCTTCATTTCTTCCTTGGCGAGTTTTTCGGCGGCTTTTGCAGCTTCTTCTTCGCGCTTTAGCAGGATTTCATATGCCGACTCCCGATCGATCAACTCGTCATAAAGACCCGCGACCGGGCTATTCTTCATCTCCGCCTTGCGCTCGTCCTCCGTTGCCGGGCCAAGGCGTGAGCTTGGCGGACGGATCAGGGTGCGCTGGACAATGCCGGGTGCGCCTTTTTCGTCCAGGGTCGACACCAGCGCCTCACCGACACCGAGATCGGTGATGACCTCTTCGGCGTCAAAGGCCGGGTTTTCCCGAAACGAGTCCGCGGCGGCGCGAACTCCCTTGCGCTCAGCCGGGGTGTAGGCCCGCAAAGCGTGCTGAATGCGATTACCAAGCTGGGCTAGGACGCTGTCCGGCAAGTCTCGCGGGTTTTGCGTAACGAAGAACACGCCGATGCCCTTGGATCGGATCAGGCGGACGACCTGTTCGATTTTCTCCAATAGCGCGCGGGGCGCATCATTGAACAGCAAGTGCGCCTCGTCGAAGAAGAAGACCATTTTCGGCTTATCCGGGTCGCCGACTTCCGGCAAATCCTCGAACAGTTGCGAGAGCAGCCAGAGCAGGAAGGTTGAATAAAGGCGCGGGCTGTTGATCAGGGTTGTGGAGTCCAGCACATTGACGACACCGCGGCCATCCCGGGTGGTGCGCATGAAGTCCTTCAGATCGAGCGCAGGCTCGCCAAAGAAAGACTCAGCTCCTTCGCGTTCGAGTACCAGGAGACGGCGCTGGATCGCGCCGATACTGGCCTTGGCGACATTTCCATACTCGCTGCTGATCGCGTCGCGGACTTCCTTGTCGCCCATATGGTTGAGCAGTTTGCGCAGGTCTTTCAGGTCGAGCAGGAGCATGCCTTCATCGTCAGCATATTCGAACGCGACCGTGAGTACGCCTTCCTGCGCTTCGGTCAGGTCCATCAGGCGCGACAGGAGCAGCGGCCCCATATCCGAAATGGTTGTGCGAACCGGGTGACCCTTTTTACCGAACACGTCCCAGAACACCGTTGGCGTTGCGCCATAATCATAGTCTTCAAACCCGATCTTTTCGGCGCGCGAGATGAGTTTGGGATGGAGTTTGTGTTCCGGGCTGCCGGACACGCAGATGCCTGAAAGATCGCCTTTCACATCCGCGCAGAAGACCGGCACCCCTTCGGCGGAGAACCCTTCGGCGAGAATTTGCAGGGTAACGGTCTTTCCGGTGCCGGTTGCGCCCGCGACGATGCCGTGGCGGTTGGCGCGATTGAGCAATAGGGACTGGGCATCATTTGGCGTGCCTTCGCCATCCATATCCGCGCCACCGATAAAGATCCTGTCGCCCATGTCACGCTCCTTTGTGCCGGGCGCAAACTACTGTGTTTGTGGGGCGGAGCAAGGGTCGAGGTGAGCTGTTTGCACCGGGGAAAATCAAACCTCGATGAGAAATAGTTTCCCGTCGCGCTCGACCAGATCCGGCGCCTTGGCGAGCGCACCGCATGCGCCGTCCTGATTTTCGCCGGTCACGACGCTGAAACTGTACCCATGCCAGGGACAGGTGATCAGACCATTCGGATCAATTTCGCTGCCCTGGAGCGGACCCAATTGGTGCGGGCAGACAGCGCTATGAGCGATCCATCTGTTTTGCCAATAGCGAACGCAATAGCGACCCGTCGCTGTTTCGACTGTGTGCGGTTTGGCGCGATCGAGGTCCGACAAGGCGCCGACCAGCGCCTCGCTCGTATCGTCTGAATGGTCGCGCCATCGTGAGCGATCCTCCAGCGCGGATTGGCGGCCCTGCATCAGATCGATGTCTTCATCATACAACGTGGCGTACTGCGTCTGCATATAGCCGAGAATGGCGGCCGCGGATGCCGCGTCGCCGGGCGCCTCGGGCAAATAGAAGCGGACATCGACTTCTATTTCCTCCTCGCTCAGCGTTTTCGCCTGGGTGTGGATCTCAATCCCTTCACCGGGTCCATTGAACACGGTGGAGACCCAGTAATTCTTCTCTGCATCTACGAGGAGATCGAGCATTTGAAAGGTGGGCTCCAGACCCCCCGGAACGCCAATTCGGGCGCGCCAGCCCCAGGCGCCGCTATCGACCAGATCAATCGAGGAAAAGGAAGATGGATGCACAAAAGGAAGATGCTCCCAGTCATACGCATTCTCCATCATCCGCGCCATGTTGGAAGGTAAACGCCGGACATAGTTTCCGAGATAGTGAAGCGTGGAGATGCGATCATAATCGATCGAATTTCCACGCGCGCCTGCTTTCGCGCGCTCGACTTCAGTCAGCATCCTGCGGGTCCGCATTGTCGAGCAGGCCGCGCGTTTCCATCCAGGCCATGAATTGATCGAACCAGCGATCCGCCGTCGCGCCTCTTTTATAGCTACCAAAGCCGTGACCGCCATTTTGATAGTAATGCAGTTCAACCGGTGCGCCAGTCGCTTGCCAGGCTTCGACCAGGCCAAACCCTTGCCCCTGGAAGAGTGGGTCATCGGCGGCAATGGCATTGAACATGGGCGGCACTTGATCGGGCAGATCGACCGCGACCATCGGGCCATAAATGTATCCGATGAAGTCAGGCTTCGGCGCGGTTTCGTCCTCTACCCTGCTCACGCTCAGTGTTGTCATCGCGCCGGCGGAGAAACCCACCATGCCGACTTTATCAGCATCATATCCCCATTCAGAGGCTTTGCTGCGGACGAGATTGAGCGCGGTCTGAGCATCGGCCACGGCAAACGGAATGCCGTCGCGAACGTCAATTGGCTCATCGCCGGGTTGCGGAGCAAACAGTCTGCCCATGTGCGCCGAAAAGGCTTCAGCGCCTTCAGGAGATTCCATGACGCGATACTTGAGCACGAAGGCCGCGACGCCACGCTCGGCGAGCCATTCCGCGATTGGGTAGCCCTCATTGTCTATCGAGACAAATTGGAAGCCGCCGCCCGGCACCACGATAACGGCGGCGCGCGTTTCGTCTGGATCGTCGGGTAGCACGGGGAGCAAAGTCGGGACAGTGACATTGGTCACCCAGCGCTCGGTGCCGATATCGAACCAGGTTTCGGTTTGTGTCGCGTTTTCGGAACCAGGCGCGGTGCCGTCATAGAGCTGGATCGCGGCTTCATCCTTCTGGGCCGGAACATGCTTCATTCCACTGTCATCCTGCGCGGCGGCTGAAAGTGTGGTCATCGCGACCCCCAAAAGCGTGGTCAATATTCCGATCCGCATGATCACCTCCCGATACTGGCCGAAACTTATCCAGGAGGATCTATAGCACGCGCCCAAACAAATCATATGCGTCGGCGTTCACGATCTCGGCAGAAACGATGTCTCCGGCCTGAAGCGGCGTTTCGGCGGTCAGGTAGACGACACCGTCAATTTCGGGCGCGTCGGCTTTGGAGCGGGCGAGCCAGGTGCCGGCTTCTTCGTCCGGACCATCAATGATGACGTCCTGCACGGTTCCGATTTGAGCGGCCGCGCGCGCTGCGGAGACCTCGGCCTGTGCGGCCATGAACCGATGCCAGCGCTCTTCTTTGACGTCTTCCGGCAAGTGACCAGGCAGATCCCGGCTGTCAGCATGCGCGACATTCTCATATTTGAAACAACCCGCGCGATCGATTTTGGCTTCACGGATAAAATCGAGCAGGATCTCGAAATCTTCCTCGGTCTCGCCCGGAAATCCGACAATGAAGGTCGACCGTATGGCGAGATCCGGCACGTCTCGGCGCCATTGCTGGATACGTTCCAGAACGCGGTCCTGCTTTGCCGGGCGCTTCATCGCCTTCAGCACATTTGCGCTCGCATGCTGAAACGGAATGTCGAGATAGGGCGTAATTGTCCCTTCCGCCATGAGCGGGATGACCTTGTCGACATGCGGGTAGGGGTAGACATAGTGCAGGCGCGTCCAGACGCCGAGAGACGAGAGACCTTGGGCGAGATCGAGGAACCGCGTCTCATAGGTCTCGCCTTTCCAGTCGTGCGGCGCGTATTTCACGTCCAGCCCATAGGCGCTGGTATCCTGACTGATGACCAATAGCTCTTTCACCCCCGCCCGCACCAATTGCTCGGCTTCGGTCAGGACGTGGTGGATCGGGCGCGACGCGAGATCACCGCGCAGTTTCGGGATGATGCAGAAACTACAGCGATTATTGCAGCCTTCGGAGATTTTCAGATAGGCATAATGGCGGGGTGTCAGGCGCAGGCCGCTTTCTGGAACCAGGTCCTGATGCGGATTGTGCGGCGGCGTGAGGTGCGTGTGCACGGCTTCCATGACCTGTTCATATTGATGCGGGCCGGTGACCGCGAGGACGTTCGGATGCGCTTTTTCAATCACCTCCGGCTCAGCCCCGAGGCAGCCCGTGACAATCACTTTGCCATTCGCCTCAATCGCTTCTCCGATCGCTTCGAGGCTTTCGTCGCGGGCGCTGTCGAGGAAACCACACGTATTGACCAGGACCAGGTCGGCGCCTGCATAGTCAGGGCTGATTTGATAGCCTTCCGCGCGCAGCCGCGTCACGATGCGCTCCGAGTCGACCAGAGCTTTTGGACAGCCAAGCGAGACCAGACCGACTTTCGGGATGGCGTTTGGCTTAATCGGGGCAGGGCGGTCGAGGGTGGTGGTCATGGCCGCGCTGTTATACGGTCGCGGCGGCTTTGAAAAGGAGCACAGCTCATGACGGAAGGCCCGAAGACTCCGAACAGGTCTAACCTTTGGACGATCGCCCTGGTCGCTGGCGTGATCGGTCTTGCCGCTGGCGCAGCGTTCTGGAACCAGATTGAATCAGGTGGCGGTATGGGCTGGGTCGGCTGGCTGATGATCGTGATGCTGTCCCTCATCACCTATTCAATCATCTTCTATTTCGGTCACCGCTTCTTCGAGGACTCGCTCGACCAGTACATCGTCTCTGACACTTTCAGCAAAAAGCATGACTGGATCGATCTGGAGACCGAGACGCGCGAGAGCGGCGACCGGAAAGTCGACGGCTGGGTCGCGCATTACAGATTTATTCGCACCATGTTCGCCATGGGCCTGCTGCCGCTGATCGCATGCATCTATTTGTTCTGGTTTGCGTGAGCGAGACGTTAGCTGGCTTGCCAGGTGTTGAACATTTCTTCCGACAAAGCCAATCGGTCTTCGCCGACCTGATCGGACGTCACCGGGCGCAGGCGGGCAACTTCTTCTGTCGCCGCTTCTGGGGTCAGGCCGCGATAGCGCAGCAGCGCATAGATCACAAAGCCGGTGCGGTGGATCCCCGCCGAGCAATGCAGATAGACCACCGCGTCTGCGCGAGCTCGTATAATCTCGTCATGGAGCAGGAATAGCTTGGCAAGATCCACATTTGCCAGCGTGTCCACATGCCCGCCATCAATCGGGAAGTGGTGCCAGTTGGCACCCATGCCGCGCGCAATCTTGCCGACGCTGTCGGGCTGTTCGCGAGCGGAGAGCAGAGTGATGATATCAGTGACGCCTTGCGCCGCGATCGCATCTTTGGATTTTTTACCTGGGCGCGGGCCGAGGATGACCTGCATCAGGCCGCTTCCATGGCGATGCCTTTTTCAGCCATGTAATCTTTCAGCTCGCCAGCTTCGAACATTTCCTTGACGATGTCGCAGCCACCGACGAACTCGCCTTTGACATAGAGCTGAGGAATGGTCGGCCAGTCGGAGAACGCCTTGATGCCTTCGCGGACGTCCTGGTCCTCGAGAACATTCACGGCCTGATACTCAACGCCGAGATAGTCCAGCACCTGCACGACGACAGAGCTGAAGCCGCATTGGGGGAAGGTCGGCGTCCCCTTCATGAATAGGAGCACGTCATTGGCTTTGACGGCCTCGCCAATCGATTTCTGGACGTCGTCTGACATGATTATCCAGCCTCTTTCATTACCTGCTCGCGCGCGACGGGGAGCAGCTCCGCCATGTGATCCTTGATGCGGGCATCGGTGCGATCCACACCTGCTTTATCTAGGTCGCCGCGGACCTTTCTGAAGACATCATCATCACCCGGCTCTTCGAGGTCAGAAAGAACGACGGTCTTGGCATAGGCCTCGGCCTCGTCGCCATGCAGGTCCATCAGTTCTGCCGCCCAAAGGCCCAGCAATTTGTTGCGGCGAGCCATGATCTTAAACTCGGTCGCTTCGTCCATGGCGAATTTGGCTTCTTCGGCGCGCTCGCGATCGTCAAATGAAGACATGTCAGTAAGTTCCTTTTAGGAGGATTAGTCGTTTCCGGGCTGATATAGGGTCGATCAGGGGGCGGGTGCAAGAAGCCTTTTGCCTATTGGTCGCGATTGGCGTAAGGGGAGCGCCTGATTGGGCGGCATGTCTGAGTCGCCTGTGTCCCAGACCGCCAGAGGCAAGACCACCAGAGGGAAGTGCCATGTCACGCAAGCGCATGATTTATGAGGGCAAGGCCAAGATCCTGTATGAAGGACCTGAACCAAACACGCTCATTCAATACTTCAAGGATGACGCGACGGCTTTCAATGCTGAAAAGAAAGCGGTGCTTGACGGTAAAGGCGTGCTGAACAATCGAATTTCAGAGTTCATCATGACGCGCCTCGGCGGTGTCGGCATCCCGAACCATTTCATCAAACGCCTGAACATGCGCGAGCAGCTGATCAAGAAAGTCGAAATCATTCCGCTGGAAGTCATCGTGCGCAATGTCGCGGCTGGGACCATGTCCAAACGCCTGGGCATCGAAGAAGGCACGCAGCTTCCGCGCGCGATTGTCGAGTTCTGTCTCAAGGATGACGCGCTGGGTGATCCGCTTGTGGCTGAAGAGCATATTGCCGCTTTTGGCTGGGCACAGCCGCATGAGATGGACGAACTGATCGCCCTGTCTTTACGGGTGAATGATTTCTTGTCCGGCCTGTTTGCCGCCGTCGGAATTAAGCTCGTGGATTTCAAACTCGAGTTTGGCCGGTTCTTCGAGAATGACATGCAGCGGGTGATACTGGCCGATGAGATCAGCCCGGATAGTTGCCGTCTCTGGGATCTCGAGACCAATGAAAAGCTCGACAAGGATCGTTTCCGCCGTGATCTGGGCGGTGTAACCGAGGCTTATGCCGAAGTTGCCCGCCGCCTAGGGATCATCAAGGAAAATGGTCAGGGCGCTGATATCGTCGACTTTTCTGGTGCCACCAAGTAGACTCCTTTTGGTATGAGGGAGGATCAAATGGGATTGAAAGTGATCGGCGCCGGGTTCGGGCGCACGGGAACGCTGTCCATGAAGGCGGCGCTGGAGCAACTTGGTTATGACAAGTGCCATCACATGCTGGAAGTGTTTCCGAGCGATGCGCAGCTCAATATGTGGCATCGGATTTCGCAGGGTGAGGCGCCGGACTGGGACGCTGTTTTTGACGGCTTCGAAGCGAGCGTTGACTTTCCGTCCTCAGGGTATTGGCGAGAACTCGCTGCGCACTATCCCGATGCCAAGATCATCCTGACCACACGAAGTTTTGACAGCTGGTATGATAGCGCCAGCGAGACGATCTGGCCGGTCAGCCGTGATATTCCTGGTTGGCTGACTGTCGTGCCAAAAGTTCGGAAGATCAAAGAGATGACCTTTGGCGCAATCTGGGACCGCCTGTTTGGAGGACAGTTTGAAAACAAGGAGGCGGCGCGTCAGGTGTTTGAGCAACATGAGGCTGACGTGAAAGCGGCGTTTTCGGCGGACCGCCTGCTCGTCTTCCATCCCAAGGAAGGCTGGGAGCCGCTCTGCAGGTTCCTCGACAAACCGGTTCCGGACGGCGATTTTCCGAACGTCAACGATCGGGCAGACTTCCAAAAGCGCATCGCGGTGTTTCGTCGCCTGAGAATGGTGCCTTTCGTTCTGGGCGGGACTGCGGCGCTCGCTGCATTGATCGCGTATCTTGTCTTTCGGTGATTGCCGGTTTGGGTTAGACGGTCCCCGACTCATCTAACGGAGCGCGATTCTCATGAAAGCCATTGTCCATGTCGGCCTGAAACCCGGAGTTCTGGATCCTCAAGGCAAGGCCGTCGCTGACTCGCTCGGCCGGATGGGGTTTTCCGAAGTGTCGGGAGCCCGGATCGGCAAAGTGATCGAACTCGATCTAGAAGGTGTGTCGAAAGCGGATGCAGAAGCGCGCGTGAAGGATATGTGCGAAAAGCTGCTCGCAAATACTGTGATTGAAAGCTACCGCGTCGAGCTCGTCAGTTAGCGGCTCGCTGCGTCGAGGCGCAGTAATTCGATATCCTTGAACGTCACCGCGTGGCTCTCGGCTTGAAGGGCGATGTGACCCTGTGTGACGGGTCCGCTGAGACCAAGCGCCTGAACGTCAGGGTCTGACGTATCATAGACCGGATCGGTCAGACGGAAGGCTTCTTCGCCATCGATACTCAGCGAAATCAGGTCTCCACCGCGCACCTCGAGTTCGAACACCGCCCATTCACCGGCGCTCCGCGCTGCGGTTTGCGAGTTCACGCAATGCTGCTTTGTCAGGGCGCCGTCGATGACGACATGCGTTCCGGGGGAGCACATATTAGCCGTCGTGCGTGTCGGTGTGATGTCCGAACGCCCCAGGAGCTGGGCTTCAACTGAAATCGGAAAAGGCTGGTCCACGCGCAAGGTCTCTGGGGCCTGGGCGTGCACCATGACGCCGCTATTCATGAAGGCCCAGTTGGGGCCGCCGGGGACCTGGCTTTCCTGAAAGGCGTACGTCACCCGCAAACGGTAGTCACTCAGAGGTTCGTTATAGAACAGGTGCCCGAACTCGCCTGAAAATGCGTCATAGGCATCATAGGAAACGACCAGCTGGCCGTTCTCAACGCGAAAGATGTTTTCGGCATCTTCCCCAAGCTGTTGGCCGGCAATCTTCACCGTCCACCCGTTTAAAGTCTGACCGTCAAACAGCGATTCCCAAGCCGGGTTGGACGAAGGCTCCGGTTGGCTGACGCAACCGGTCAGGGATGCAAACGCCAGAACAGCAGAGACTTGAAATTGGAGACGCACGCGCATCCTCCCGCATTAACCAGCTACCCTTATGCGACGATGGCGGAAATTCCTCAAGCCAGGACAAACTGGCGCGGCCTGAAACCTGAACAGCTGTTCATACTTGAATTTATTGAACTTTTTTCGACGGAAAAGAAAAGTGCGCGCGTTTCATCCTGCATGTGATCGAAAAATGGAGGATCTCATGAAGAAGCTAATCACACTCTCACTCATCGCGGCGATGGCGACCCCTATCGCTCTGGCTGGGCCGGCGGAGCGGTTCGAGCGTCTCGACAATCGTCTCGATCATCTGGAGCGGATCGGCGTGATCGAGCAAGGCTCTTACCTGGATCGACTGGAAGATCGGATCGACCGGCGTGAGAACAAGATCGACCGCCGCGAGGATCGCCGCGACCGTGCCATCAATCTGGGGCCACGCGATCGCCTGGAAGACCGTTTGGACCGACTTGAGAACATTCAGGACCGCCGTGAAGACCGGCGAGATCGTCTCAACCTATACTAGCCGACTTACGGGCTAGAGGCGTAACTGCGTGCGCCGGGATCGGGTCAGGGTCGTAGCCCTGGCCCGGTCTTTTTTGGTTACAGAGTGACCGCCATGATGATGTCATTGAACAATTGGCCGCCAACCTGAAACTGGCGTTCCCCAACTTTCTGAAATCCAGCCCGCTCGTAGAATGCAACGGCGCGGTGGTTCTGGTCATAGGTGCCGAGCAGCATGCGCCGGGCGCCCACCTCGCGGGCATGCGCGAGGGCCTGCATCATCAGTTCACGGCCGGTACCAGTGCCCTGATATTTTGAAAACACATAGATGCGCTTCAATTCGATATCGCCGGGTTCACCCACAGTTGGGGCCTCGACCGAAGTCGTCACGGCATAGCCAATCGGGGCCCTGGTACCGGAATATTCTGCTAGCCAGCAGGCATAATTCGGGTCGTTTGAGGCGATGTAGGATCTATAGACAGAGGGCGCATGCTGGGTCTGGCAATGCGAGATCAGGTCTGCGCCCGGGATCGTCTCTGAATAGCTTTCGAGAAAGGTAGCCGCACCAACGATGCCGAGCGCATTTTCATCGCCCGACACCGCTGGTCGGATGTTGATCCCGATCGGCAAATCAGCCCGCCGACATCGCTTTTTCGAAGTTGCTGCCAACTGCGTTGAGGAAGCCCTCGGTGGTCAGCCACTCCTGCTCCGGGCCAACGAGCAGCGCCAGGTCTTTCGTCATCTGACCGCCTTCGACGGTTTTGATGATCGTGTTCTCAAGCTTCTGAGCGAAGGCCGTAACTTCTGGCGTATTGTCCATACGACCGCGATGCTGCA
>JANSXJ010000150.1 GCA_024743015.1 Hyphomonas sp.
TGATCTTTATCAGCCATGACCTGTCGGTTGTTCGCGAGATTTCGCATCGCGTCATGGTGCTGTATCTGGGCAAAGTGGTGGAAATCGCCGGCCGCGAGGAAATCTACGAAGACGCGCGGCATCCCTATACACGGGCGCTGATCTCAGCGGTGCCCAATCCGGATCCCAAGATGGAGCGGTCGCGTGACCGGGTGAAACTGCAAGGCGATCTGCCGAGCCCGCTCGACAGCCGTGCGCCGCTTCGATTCCTCAAATCGGTCGTCGTCGATGATCCCGAAGCGCAGCAATATGCCCCGAAGCTGATCGAAATCGCTCCGGGGCATCTGGTGGCTGAACACGACCCGTTTGAGGATTCGGGAGGATTACGGGCCTAAGGAAGGCTCAGCCGAATTGCATCGGGTGAATTATTTGGCGCAAAGCACGTCGGTCAGATTGCGCCGACCTCGATCAGCATAGACAGCGCGGCCCAGTCCCATGTCCCGGCAGAACTGATTGGCATTGCCGCGTCCAACTGGCACGCGGTCTCCGTAAGCGTCACGCGGGCGTGGGAAGAAGACCGTGTGGCGGCCATCAATCCCCTGATTGTGGGCGCGGTGATTGCCATGACCCCGTCGGCCATAAGCGCGATCTCCGTCACGGCGGTGTGCGACCCGGCGACCACGTCCGTCAAGCGGACGCATGGAGCTGATATTGTCGTTCATGTGCAGCCGCGTGAGATGAGGGGTCGGGCCGTCAATCACGGCGCAGCGCCCTCGAAAGTCGGGATGCTCACACACTTCCCAGCTACCATTCACATCGATCGACGAGACGGTGTCGTTAAAACCAAGCTCGTGGAGGTTATAGACCGGTCCATCAATCGCCAATGCGGCGCCGCGAAACTCGGGATGAACAAAAATCACAGCTTCACCGCCGCGGGCGCGGTCGCCATAATTTGCAGCAGCGGGGAGAGCGGTAGCAGCGGTTACGGTCGCCGCCAGGGCGAGAGCTTTCAGGGCTTGAGACATAATAAGGTCCTTTCAACAATTGAGAGGACTTTATTTCGGGCAATCTGAACGCGTTGAGAGGGCCGCTTTCAGGTTGGGTTCAGATTATTCCGCGGCGCGCATCAAGCCTTGCATCTGACTAATCCAGAGCACCCAGGCCTTGCGCCCATTCTTGGTCAGATGAATGCGGGTCTGGGGGCGGCGCCCAACAAAGCGTTTCTCCTGACGAATGTAACCCGCATCCTCCAGCTTGCGGAGATGTGTGGAAAGGTTGCCATCGGTCGCTCCGACTTTGTCTTTCAGTTCGCCGAAGATGGCCGGGCTGACAGTCGAGAGATAGGCCATAATGCCTAGTCGCAAGCGTCCATGAATGACATCGTCGATTCTGGAATGGTCGAACGGGTTGTCTTGATCGGACATGGTGCGCCTTTCCTAGATCACGCTCTTGGGTTCCTGGCGCAGCATGATCAGTCCCGGGACGAACACGGTCAGGACTGCCCCCAAAGACGCAACGGCCCAGATTTCGGCAGACCCTTCAAACCAGATGGCGAGCACGATCATCGCGAGGGCGCCAAATCCGGCATAGGTCTGGATCTTTGTCTTTCCCATGATCCCGGTTGTGATCAGGCCCACGCCGTAAATCGCAAACACGATCGGGAGCGAGCTCTCGAATCCCGGCTGAGGCACTCCAGTCTGAAGCGATTTGGCGATCAGCGCGATAAAATAGGCAAACAAGGCGAATCCGCCCGCCATCCATACCGTTGCTTCAGAACGGTTCCCCACGGAGTTGCCACCCGGCTTGTTTCGAATGGAGCGGACAAGCAAGGCCTGGCCAACGATTCCGAGGATGAGGAAAGATCCCCAGATCCAGGCAAAGGCTTCGCTTGGCCACCCAAACAGGTTGGCAGTGGTGGCATAGTGAAGGAAATAAGCGAGCCCTGCCAGTGCGCCCCACATGGTAAGAAACCGACCGCCGAGGAGCGGGGCGTGTTCTCCGGCCTCCGCCAGATCGCGGACATAAGCGAGATCTTCACTCAGCGTGGATTGGTTCATTTCTACAGCTCCAAATAACTTTGAAAAACAAAGTGTATAATTTTTGCAAAGTGTCAAGCCATCCGATTCTGAGTGCTGCCCCTTGGCGGGAGTGGTTGGCTTGATAGGGTGCCGCTCGTGCTCAACAGATACCGGGGAAACACCATGCCAGATGCTGCCAATTTGCCTCCTTTCCGCCCGCTTCCGCAAAAGCAGCCGGACATTGAATGTACGCGCAAACCTGATGGCACTGTCTATCTGAAACAGCGGCACGCTCCGGGAGACCGCCCGCGCTCAGTGCCGCACGCGCTCGCCATGCGCGCCGGGATGCATCCGGATCGCGACTGGCTGAAACAGCGCAATCCGGAGACGGACCAGTGGGAGGCGATCACTTATGGCGAAGGGCTCAGCCGCACGCGCGCCCTGGCGCAGGCCTTTCTCGATATGGGGGCAGGGCCAGACGCGCCGGTGATGATCTTGTCTGGAAATTCAATCGAGAGTGCGCTCGTCATGGTTGCTGCGATGACGATTGGTGCGCCCGCAGCGCCGATCTCAGTGCCATATTCGCTGATGTCATCAGACTTTGCCAAGCTGAAGCATTGTTTTGGAGCTGTGGAGCCCAAGGTTATTTTCGCGGCGCAATTGCCGCCCTTTGAGCCGGCGATAGCTGCGCTGGGAGAGCATGGTTGTACGGTCATAACCGCAGATGGTGCGAACGGGGCTGTGTCCTATCACGGTCTGCTCGATACGCCGGTCACTCCAGCTGTGGATTCCGCTCTGGAGGCGCTGACCGATGACACGGTCGGGAAGTATCTCTTCACGTCCGGATCGACAGGCATGCCGAAACCCGTGCCGACGACGCAGGGAGCCATGTGCTCCATGATCGGCGGCGTCGAAGGTCTGCGAGATGATGCCCGCGACCCGGAATATGATCCAGATGCGGTCGACAATGTGCTCGACTGGCTGCCCTGGAATCACATTTCCGGATCGAATGTGAACTTTAACGGCGCGCTCTGGAACGGGGCCACGTTCTGGATCGATGGCGGCAAGCCGACTCCAGCTCTGTTCGGTGAGACCATTCGCAATGTGCTCGATTGCAAACCGTCTACTTTCGGGACAGCGCCCATTGCCCTCGCCATGCTGGCAGAGGCGATGGAAGAGGATGAGGCCCTACTCAACGCCTTCTTCGCCAATATGCGTTCCATCGGCTATGGCGGCGCGACGCTATCCGATGATCTTTATGATCGTATCCAGGCCCTCGCGATCAAGGCCACCGGGCGGCGGATCCCGATCATCACCATGTATGGAGCAACGGAGACACAGGGCATCACTGTGGTGCATTGGGAAGTCGAACGGGTTGGCCTGATCGGCTTGCCGCTCCCGGGGCTGACGCTGAAACTCGTTCCCACCATGGGCAAGCTGGAAGTGCGAGTGAAAGGCGAGACCGTGATGCCGGGCTATCACAATCTGCCAGACAAGAATGCCGAAGTCTTCGACGAGGAAGGCTTCTACTGCCTCGGCGACGCGGCCAAGTTTGTGGACGAGGACGATCCTAATCAGGGCATCATCTTTGACGGCCGGGTGGGTGAGGATTTCAAGCTCTCTTCCGGCACCTGGGTCAGCGTGGGCGTGCTTCGTCCGGACCTTGTCGCAGCCTGTTCACCGCTGGTGTTTGATGCGGTAATTTGCGGCCAGGACAAGAATTTCATCGGTGCGATGTTCTGGCCATCGCCAGCTGCGTTTGAGGACTATGTCAAAGCTGCGGGCGGCGACCAGATGGCGGCCTTCATGCAGCTCAACAAGGATCTGGCGGCAAAAGTTGCTGCCTTCAACGCTGCCGAACCGGGATCATCGCGGCGGATCAAGCGGTTCCTCGTCATGACCGAACCGCCCAGCATCGACAAAGGCGAAATCACGGACAAGGGCTATGTCAACCAACGCATGACGCAGGATTGCCGCGCCGATCTGGTGGCCAGCCTGTTTGTCGATGCGCCGCCGCCAAATGTTGTACAGCTCTAGGGGCTTCAAATGGCCGCTGACTCGAACAGACATATCGGCCTGAAGCTTGGTCTGAGCATTACAGGCTTGGTTGCGCTCGGTTTTGCGGCCTTGTTTGTATTTGGACCGTCGCGACCGCCCGTTCCTTCAAGTCCGGCCGGGGCAGACCGTCCACTCCGGACGGGTTTGCTGGACGTGCTGCCCGATGCATCGACGCGCGAAGCGGTGGACGCACTAAAGGCGGTCTCGCCCGCGCGCTTTGCTGAGCTGGACGCCATTTCGAAACGCGCCATTGCAGGCGGCGCGGACGCGCAAGCTCTATCCGAGCTGGTTCTCGAGGCCTTGTTCGGACAGTTTCAGGCCCAGGCAGGTGCTGTGAAGGCTGCGAGCAGTGGGCAGTTCCAGAGCATTGTCGCCGACCTCGCAACAGGGCTGCGCGCGCTCAAAGCGTCAGACAGCACCTGGTGCAATGGCGCGCGGGTGGCGGACTTCCTGGCGCAGGACGATACCGACCTGGTGCCAAATCTGCTGGCCGAGTTTCCTTATGGCAGTCCGCAATATGACTGGGCGATGGGTTGGATGACGACGATCCTCAATGCCGCCGCGCAGGGGCAGGCTGAACCGCGTCGCTATGCGCGTCCAGGATTTCGCGATGAGGCCGTGCTTCAGCAGGAAGGCCTGGCGCTCGGATCCGAACAATGGGCGCTCGGACTACAAATCGCATCATTCGCCAATTCCGAAGGGACCTCCTATGCGCAAATGCAGGAGGTGATTGGCAGTATGAATGTCTGCGATCTCGGCATAGCGGTCGAGACCGTTTCGGGCCGACTTCCCGAGGATGTCCGTGGCCGAATCTGGTCGGACTTGATGCCTGAAATCATGATCGGCAACACACCCTATGTGATGTATCGGGTGAACGACTATTTCTTTATTGGCTAGCGATTCACGCCGCTCGCGAATTTTACCTTTAAATCACCATCGGTTCCGCACTAAGATTACGTCATGGCGATCGATGACACTCTGAAATCCTTCATGGACAAGCTCAAAATGCCCGACTTCTCCGGCATGGACTGGAAGGGCTCGACCGAAGGTTTGCGCAACGCGTTTTATAGAGCGAGTCGGTCGGTCGAGCGCGATCTCCCCGATCTGGCCGAGATCTCGAACCTGGTCGTAGACGGCGCGGACGGTCCGCTTAAGGCGCGTCTCTATGTGCCGCTTGCAGCCGGGATCGCGCCTGCCCCTGCGATTGTCTTCTATCACGGCGGCGGATTTGTCCTTGGCGATCTTGATACGCACGATGTGATCTGTCGGCGACTGGCCGCGAGTTCGCGCTGCCGGGTCTTGTCGGTGGACTATCGCCTGGCGCCGGAACATCGGTTCCCGACTGCTCATGATGATGCGATGGCGGCGTGGCAATGGGCGACAGACCGAAAAAATATTCTGGGCTTTGATCCCGACCGCATCGCTGTGGCGGGCGATAGTGCGGGCGGAAACCTGTCTGCCTTCATCGCGCAAGAGACGGGCCGTTCGGGCGCGCTGATGCCGGCCTTCCAGCTGCTCTTGTATCCTTTGGTGCAATTCGTCGATATTCGCGCCAAGAAGATGACCTTCCAGGAGGGCGGTTTCTTCATTTCGCCCAATCTTTTCGACTATTTCCGGGATGCCTATGTCGGCAAGGAAACGGATCGGATGGACCCACGCGTATCACCGCTTTTTGCCCCGGATGAAGATTTTGCCGGCCTCGCGCCGACCCATATGGTTTTGTGCGGGTGGGACCCTCTCAAGGATGAAGGCAAGGCCTATGCATCCAAGCTGGCGGCGCATGGCGTGCCGGTCACGATCAAAGAGCATCCTCGCATGGTGCACGGTTTCATGAACATGACGGCGGTCTCAAAACCGGCCCGAACCGCGATCGAAGAAGCAGGCGCCGTCGTGGGAAAAGCGCTTGGCGCGCTCGACTGATTTCGCTCGCCATGAGATTGACATATGGTTAAGCTAACCCGTCTCGACGGTGTAGATTAGGGGAATACCTCCATGGCTCGAACGGCGAATTGGGTAAAACGTGCGGCACTGACAGCAACCGCCTTGTCACTGATTGGAGTGGCGGCGTGCGACCGCCAACAGGAGCGCCTGGACCGCGCCGGAAATCTCGGTGAAGCTGTCCTCGGTCAATTGGGCGGCGAGGATGTCACGAATTCTGACTCTGCCAGATATGCCGCTGTTCCGGTTGAAGCCCGGGCCTTTGCCGGAACCATTCTGGAGCGATCGATTACCGTTTCTGAAAACGGCGAGCGCGCGCGCTTCGTGATCGGATCGATTGTTGCCAAGCCGTCTGCCCTGCCGCCATCGGTCGAGTTTTCAGCCGTCATGGCTCAGCCTGAAATGGCGCTTGATGTGGTGGTTGACGACCAGGCAGAGGCCAAGATCATTGTCCCCGATCAGAAGACCTTGGACGAAGCGGTGCAGGACCCGGACGTTATTCGGCGGATCGAGCTTCCCGCATCGAAGAAGCGCTCAATCACCGTGGTTGATCCGGAAAGTCAAAGGCAGTCTGGCTATATTGGCGGTAGTGAACCCGTTCTGCCAAGAGCGCCTCTCAAAGACACGGTCGATCAGAAACGCTACGAGCAAGGCATCACACGAGAGCCGGTTCTGAGAACTCGTTCACTGGCGATCCAACTGCCAGCGACGCCGGAAGAAAAGATGGCGCAGCTGCCGAGGCTCGATCCCAAGGTGGCAGAGCGTGCGCTCATTCAGCCAAACGCAGCCTTGCAGCGGCAACTGGTTGCAGAGGAACGGATGATCCAGACCGCGACCAAGTTCAAGGTCGCCGCAAGTATTCAGCGCTCCCGCTCTGGGCAGATGGTGATCGAGATTGGCTCCGACGCCCTGAGCCCGACCAGCTTCTCCGAAGCGGTGCTGCAGCAAGGCCGCATTGCGCTTGAGAACGGTGTTGCCTGCGACGAGGTCGCCGCGCAGCAAACTGATGCCAATCCGCTCGTCGCCATGGAATGTGTGATCGAGGATCTCAGGGCCTCGGGTGAGTTTGAGTATGTCGAAAAAGACTGGCTTTACGAACATCAGATGATCCGCTTGCCGGGCGGTGAGGAAACGCCGTCCCTGATCACGCCGAACGATCCGCTTTTCGGCCTGCAATGGCATTATAAGAGCCAGGGCACTGGCGCAGGGCAATCTGCGGGCGGGGCCGGGTTTGTCGATTTCTGGACGGATCAGGCAAGCCAGGGTTCGTCTGAGGTGGTCGTTGCAGTGGTCGATACCGGGTTGCAAATGGACCATCCGGACATTCGAAATTCTGTAAACGTCGCGCCTGGTTGGGACATGGTCAGCGATCTCGATGTCGCCAATGATGGCAATGGCCGGGACGCGGATCCGAATGATCCCGGCGATGTCTGTCCAGAGGCGGGCGTGTTGTCCAATACGTTCCATGGTACGCACGTGGCCGGTATCATCGGCGCTGCCTCCACCAATAATGCGGACGGGGTCGCTGGCGGGGCCTGGAATGTGAAAGTCGTTCCGGTGCGCGCGCTCGGCAAATGCGGTGGCAAGCTGTCCGACATTAATGATGCAATCCGCTGGGCCGCTGGCACGATCCCGGAATTCGACGAGCTTGGCGAGGAAGTCTGGAACGAGAATCCGGCAGACATCATCAACTTGTCTCTCGGCCTGTTCAAGACCTGTCCGGCCTCAATGCAGGACGCGATCAATTCCGTGACCGAACAAGGCGTGGTCGTAGTCGTGGCGGCGGGTAATAAGAGCGTTCCCACTGAATTCTTTGCCCCGGCCGGCTGCCAGAATGTGGTGACTGTGGCGGGCGGTGACGCGCGGGGTCATCTGGCGCCTTACTCAAATTATGGTGCGGCGGTGGACGTCCTCGCACCCGGCGGCGACCTGACCCGGGATGATGATGGCGACGGCAATCCGGATGGCGTGCTGTCGACCAAGACGGCAGAGAATTGCGCCGACCCGCTGACCGGTGAATCTGTCGCGACCTGTTATTACGCCTATGAGCAAGGGACCAGCATGGCCAGCCCGCATGTCGCGGCGGCCCTGGCCTTGATCAAGTCCAAGCGCCCCGATCTGACCTCGGAGCAGCTTGTCTCGACGCTTTTGTCGGGTGTGCGTTCGATACCAGAAAACCAGTGCACCGGCCTGTGTGCGCAGTTCCCGGGTGCTGTGCCGACGCTCGATGATCCGGACATGTGCCTGCGTCCATGCGGTTCAGGTCTGCTTAATCTGGCCGATGTCACACTGGAGGATTGATGGGAGAA
>JANSXJ010000536.1 GCA_024743015.1 Hyphomonas sp.
GGTTCGGGGCAGAACCCCTTAGTTTTTCGTGGTGGCGGATGACTTCCGCGACGATGAAATTCAGAAATTTTTCGGCAAAAACAGGATCAAGATTGCTGTCTTCAGCCAGCTTGCGCAGGCGCTCAATCTGGCGCGCTTCGCGGGCTTTATCGGCAGGCGGCATATCGTGCACCGCCTTCAGTTCGCCAACAGCCTGGGTGATCTTGAACCGTTCGGCCAGCGTGTGCAGCAGGATGGCATCGAGATTGTCGATGCTGGCGCGATACTTGTCGAGTTGGTCTTGAGGGGAGGTCATTTCTTACCCCCAGTCAGACCAGGAATGTTCGGCACGCCGCCTGGCATCGCTGCGCCGCCGCCCATTTTGGCGAGATCAGACGGCGACACACCGGCCTGACCCATCATGTTCATCATGCCCTTCATGCCGCCTTTGGACATTTTCTTCATCATCCCGGCCATCTGCTTGTGCATTTTCAGGACGCGATTGACGTCTTGCACGGTGACCCCCGCGCCCGCGGCGATACGCTTGCGACGTGAGGCATTGAGCAAAGCCGGTTTGGCGCGCTCTTTCTTGGTCATGGACGAGATGATCGCAGCCTGGCGCAGAATGACCTTGTCATCCATGCCAGAGGCGTCGAGGGCCTGTTTGGCTTTCTTGGCGCCGGGGAGAAGTCCCATGATACCGCCCAGTCCGCCCATTTTCTGCATCTGTTGAAGCTGTTGGGCGAGGTCGTCCAGATCGAACTGACCCTTGGCCATTTTCTTGGCCATCTTCTCAGCTTTGGCGGCGTCCATCTGGTCACCGGCTTTTTCCACCAGCGAGACAATGTCACCCTGACCGAGAATACGGCCGGCCAAACGTTTGGCATCAAACGCATCGAGTCCGTCCAGCTTCTCACCCGTTCCCAGGAACTTGATCGGCAAGCCTGTCACAGCGCGCATGGAGAGCGCCGCACCGCCGCGACCGTCGCCGTCCATCCGGGTCAGGATCAGCCCCGTCAGCGGCAGACGCTCATGGAAGCGCTTTGCCGTCTCGACCGCGTCCTGACCGGTTAGCGAGTCGGCGACCAGCAGGGTTTCGTTTGGATTGGCAATCTTGGCGATCTCACTCGCCTCGGCCATCATCTGCTCGTCAATGGACGTCCGGCCCGCCGTATCGAGGAAGAGGACATCATAGCCGCCCAGTTTCGCCGCTTGCAGCGCACGCCGGGCGATCTCGGCTGGGCTCTGGTCCTTGATGATGGGCAGCGCAGAGACGTTCTCGTTGCATTGGTCCGCCAGGATTGCGAGCTGTTCCATCGCCGCAGGACGACGCGTGTCGAGTGAGGCGAGCAGGACTTTTTTCTTATCCCGCTCTGCCAGGCGTTTGGCGAGTTTACCGGTTGTGGTGGTCTTACCTGAGCCTTGCAGACCGGCCATCATCACGACGGCAGGCGGATTGTCGACGCGAAGGCCTGTCTCTGCTTCTTCGCCGCCAAGCAGGTCAACCAGACCGTCATGAACGATCTTAACGACCTGCTGGCCGGGTTTGACCGAGCGGATGACGTCTTCGCCGACGGCTTTGTCCTTGATGGACGCAATGAACTCTTTGACAACGGGCAAGGCGACGTCGGCTTCGAGCAGCGCCACGCGGATTTCGCGCAGCGCAGCCGTCACGTCTTTCTCGGTCAGCGCACCGCGCCCGAGTAGTCCGTCAAATACGCCACCGAGGCGGTCTGTCAGCGCGTCAAACATCGCGTCACTCCTTTAGCCAGTCTCTTACATAGAGATAGGCGCTCGAACCCTCCGAACAAAGCAGTATCGCCCCACTGAGCGAGCCTTCGCCGAGTGGGGGACATCGCCGGGCTCCCGCTAAAAGCATGTCCCGGTCAACGCGCACATACTGTCAGTGCGGTGATTGTTGCGCGCGTAAAGCACGTGTGCAGGTAAGAATCAAGTCTCGGACGCGGCCATGATCGCTTCGAGGCGGTGCACCGAGGAC
>JANSXJ010000492.1 GCA_024743015.1 Hyphomonas sp.
CATTGCCCATGCGCATTTCATCGGCATTCTGCTCGCCGCTGAAGCTGGCGGCGTCGAAGCCTGCGCCGATTTCGACGCCTTTGGCGGCATTGATGCTCATCATGGCCGCACCGAGTTCGCTGTCGAGCTTGCCATAGATCGGCGCCCCCCAACCTGCTGGTACGCCGCTGGCTTGCACTTCGACCACGGCGCCGACAGATGAACCGGATTTGCGGACCTCATCCAGATAGCGCTCCCACTGCTCCGCCATTTTGGCGTCGGGACACCAGAACGGATTGTCGCCTGTAATGCCCCAATCCATGCGCTCCCGATCGACTTTGTGCGCGCCGATCTGAACCACGGCGCCGCGGATCTGGATGTCGGTGCCGAGAACCCGCCGTGCGACGGCACCAGCAGCGACGCGCATTGCGGTCTCTCGTGCCGAACTGCGTCCGCCGCCGCGATAGTCACGGATTCCGTATTTCTGGTCGTAGGTGTAGTCAGCATGACCGGGGCGATAGCGGTCGCGAATCTCTGAATAGTCTTTCGAGCGCTGATCGACATTCTCGATCATCAGACTGATGGGCGTGCCTGTCGTGGTTGGACCTTCGGTACGATCGTCTTCAAACACACCGGACAGAATTCTGACCTGATCGGGCTCTTTGCGCTGTGTTACGAACCGGCTCGTGCCGGGGCGACGCTGATCCAGAAACTGCTGAATCCAGGGCTCATCCAGGGACAGACCGGGCGGGCAGCCATCGACAACGCAGCCGATCGCGGGCCCGTGGCTTTCGCCCCAAGTTGTCACGCGAAACAGATGACCAAATGTGTTATGCGACATGAGGGCCGACCCGTAGTTACTGTATGGCGGTCTCCTATATGCAATTACGAAGCCTGCCAAACCCCTAAACTAAGAAGCTGGACCCTTCAGATGACCGATGTGCCTGTTTCCATCCCAAAAAGCCCCAGCGTGGCCGACTATGCCGCCGAAGGCGATCGGCCGCTCATTCCAGATGTCGAGGAGCCTTACACGTTGCTCGAGGAATGGTTGCGCGATGCCAATCAGAGTGAACCAAATGACAGCTCTGCGATGTCGCTGGCCACGGTGGACGCGAATGGTATGCCGGATGTGAGGATCGTCTTGCTGCGCGGTCTCACGCCCGAAGATGGATTCCAGTTCTACACCAATTATGACAGCGCCAAGGGCGAACAGCTGGCCCGCCACCCGAAAGCCGCCTTGTGCTTTCACTGGAAAAGCCTGCGCCGCCAGGTCCGGGTTCGCGGCACGATCGAGAAAAGCTCCGCCGAGCAATCTGACACTTACTTTCAACAACGTGCGCCGCAGTCGCGAATCGCTGCTATTGCATCCGATCAGTCGCGTCCGCTGACCGACCGCGAAGTATTCAATCAGCGCGTTGCGGAAATCAGCTCGATTTATGGCGATGACGACGATATCCCTCGGCCCGAACATTGGGGCGGCTACAAGCTGCTCCCGACGGAAGTTGAGTTCTGGCAAGATCAGGCGTTCCGGATGCATGACCGTCTCAAGCTGATAAAGACCGAAGCTGGCTGGGCGAGTAGTCGGCTTTATCCATAGCCTTTGCAAAACTGCGTTTGCGTCTAGGTTCGATGTTTGAAAGCAATCGACGTGGAGGCCCCTATGACTGAACTCAGCGCATTTCGCGGAAAAATCGCTGTCGTGACGGGCGCAGGGGATGGCATCGGCGAAATGCTGGCGCGCAACCTGGCGGAAGCGGGACTAATCGTCGGCGTGCAGGATATCCGGTCAAAGGCCGCGAACCGGGTTGCCTCCGAGATCGGGCGCGGCGCGTTTCCTCTTGTTTTCGACGTGTCAGACAGAGAGGCCTGTTTCAGCGCAGCGGAGGAGGTGCGTGCACACGGCGCGCTAAACATGCTTTGGATCAATGCCGGTGTGGGCGTGGGATCTCCGATCTTGTCAGGGAAAAGCAAGGCAATTGAGTGGGCGCTGGATGTGAATGTGCGCGGCGTTATCTGGACCGCACAAGCCTTTGTTCCATTGATGCAAGCAGCCGAGGGCCCCCGCCATGTCGGCGTGACCGCTTCGACGGCGGCATTGCGCCCACCCGAAGGGGATTTTCCGCTCTACGCGACGACCAAGCATGCGACATTTGCCATTGCTGAAGCATTGCGAGGGGAACTCGCCGGTCAGAACATACCAACCACCATTCTCTGTCCGGGACTTCTCAATACGAAGATCTGGGATGGCGCGAAAGCTCGGCCCGAACGCTTTGGCGGAGCGCGTCATATGGACCCCTCCATCTCGAAAATGTGGGATGAAGCGAAATCGCCCGATCTCATGTGGCCCGAGATAGAACGCGTGATTGGACAAGGCGGCGGCTATCTGGTCTGTTCGACGGATGGGGGCGAAACCAAAACTGCGTTTGAAAAACGGGC
>JANSXJ010000487.1 GCA_024743015.1 Hyphomonas sp.
ATCAGGTCTTGCGCAAACTGCAGCGGGCCGAGCCTGCGGGGCTGTTTGCTCGTAACCTTCGAGAGTGCCTCAGGCTGCAACTGCGTGACGCAGGAAAAGATAGCGCCAAGATGCATGTGCTAATCGACCACCTGAATTTGGTGCATCAAGGGGCGTTGCCCGAACTGCGCAGAAAACTGGATTGCAGCAAGGAACAGCTTGCAGGATACCTGCGCCAACTGCGCCGTCTGAACCCCAAACCGGGGCTTGAGCTTGGTGGTGGCCATGCTGCTCCGCTGCGCGAGCCGGACCTGTGCACTTTCAAGGATGCCGAGGGCGAGTGGTTTGTAGAGTTGAATAATTCGACCCTGCCTGTTATCAAGGTCGACGAGGAAATGGGCCGCAAGGTTCGCAAGCTGATCGGCAAGGACGCCGACCGCGAATTCGTACGGGGATCCTTGGGCACCGCCAGATGGCTCACCCGGGCGATCCTGCAGCGTAACGAGACCAGCATCAAGGTTGCCGCCGAAATCGTGCGCTACCAAAAGCCGTTTCTGGATGAAGGCATGCAGAAGATGCGCCCCCTCAAGCTGAAGATGATCGCCGACGCCGTAGGCGTGCATGAAAGCACGATCAGCCGCGTTACATCATCCTTGACGATGCAAACGCCACATGGCTGCTTCCCGCTGAAGGCGTTCTTCAGCGCCGCGATTGAGAGTGATGGGTCCGACGAGGGCGCATCGGCTTGGGCGATCCGCAACAAAATTCGCAACATGGTCGGTGCCGAGCCGCGAAACCGCCCGTTCAGCGATGAAAAAATCACCAGTGAACTGAGCGGTCAAGGCTTTCAGATCGCGCGGCGCACGGTCGCGAAATAACGGAAGCTTGACGGCATCCCATCCTCATCTCAACGGCGTCGCAGCTACGAGATTTCGGCATCCAGACTGCAGTGCTAGAGTGCGTCGGCGAAAGTAACCGGTGTGTTCAATATGTTGGTCAGGGTCTTGATCTCGGCGATCTCATCAAGACGCCACGCCCTTGGTTGGGCCAGCGATGGATCATTTCGCATGCGGAACGCGAATGCCTTGAACGACGTAACGACAGTCTGGCTTTTGGTCAGATCCCGGGCCGGTGCGAGAGGGTCGAAGAAGACGCCGCGCATTTTTCTTGGCCTGCCTGATTTCTCGAAAGAGATCGAATTGTAAAGAAAACCGCTACAATAGGTTAACGTGTCCTCTTCTTCGAGTTCGGCGAGAAAGAACAGCATGGCTTCGGAAATACCGTATAGTTTTTCCGGTTTGCAATCCGCATAGGATTTTAACAATGATCTCGACATCCGGTTGGCATAGGCCTCAATCGGAAGATTGCCCTCTACGAAACGCGTGGCGACGGTGCTACAGACTGCATGAAGAACCCAATCAGGCGCATATGACATATCTGCGTTGCCTTTCCTTAAGCGTGAACCAACTCTGGCAACGAAGTTTCAGGAAGCGTGTGCACTGGAAACACGGTGCGACGCCCTCAGGAATTCATCTTGCGTGATGAAGCCAAGGTTTTTTCCCTCCTCGCGCACGATGACACATTCAACCCTGTCAGTCTGGAACATAGCCTTTATCGTGGTGGAATCTACATTCGGTCCAACGGTTATTTGCGTGTGGTTCAGCAGTGCAAGCAGATCCATTAGTTTACGGTTTGATTCTGTAAGTTCGGCCAGCTTTGCATGTGTGACTTGCAGGGTCTCGACGCAGGCAACAAGTTTTCCGTCTGCATTGCAAATAGGCATGTTGCGAAATCTTTTGTCGATCATTTCCGTCAAGGTGGTCTGGCAACTTGTGTCTTCATCGGCCGTGAACACGTCGCTTGTCATAACGCGATCAACCGTCCAGTCCAGAACGCCAGCCCCGGTCAAAGAAATATTCCTGACGATATCGCGCTCGGACACAATGCCAACGACGGCGCGGGCATCATCCAGAACGACCACACCGCCTCGGTTTTCGTTCGAGATGATCCGAATGGCATCTCGCAGCGTGCTGTCTTTGGTCAAGGTTGCCTGCGGCAAATCCAAATCCACATCGATCAGATCCCGCAGGCGCGGGCGCTTTCCTTCGATGATGTCATGGGCGGTCAGGGTCATGTTCGGATCTCCGATGAGGTGGAAAAGGATCAGTATTTCTTGTAAACCTGCAAGGCAGCCTGGCTTTTGCGCCGCGCCGACCTTGCGTTTTCCATCAATCGGCCAACCTGTTCGGCGCTGTCGGTGATGCGCCGGACCAGATCGCCAAGACGGGCCCGATCCTTAGCGGTGATGCTGGCGACTGGCAGGTCAGTGCGCCGTATCGCAACGCCAAGCCCCTCGCTCATGGCAAAGGCCTGCTCGAACTCTCCAGCTTCCAAAAACTGTTGTATTCTCGCTTGGTACTGCTCGAAACCGTCAAGAATGTCGTTGGCTCGGGTCACGCCCGGATCATGAAATTTGTTGCCAT
>JANSXJ010000228.1 GCA_024743015.1 Hyphomonas sp.
GCAGGATTTGCGCGAAGCTACGGGTTTTGAGGGAATATGAGAAAAGCCGCCCTGAGTGTCTCTCTGGTGTGTTTGCTGGCCGCGTGCGGCGGCAGCGACGGGTCGCCGACGGTGCGTTTCGAGGTCGAAGCTGCGCCAGCCGTAACCGCGCCAGTCGAGGTTGATGAGGCGCTCGCTCCGCTCACCGAGCCTGTCGAGTCCAAGATCGCCGCCATCCGAGATGTCCTCGCCCGCGATTCGCTTTCGCGTCTGGTGCGCCTGGCGGAAGCGGAAGAGAGCTTTGTCTCAAATTTTGCGGGTGAGTCCCACCGTGTGCATTGGGATCTTCTCCGTCGCACCGGGTTTGACCCATTGGCAAAGCTCGGCGGTTTGCTGGACGGTCCGTACGGGACGCGCCAGGTGGGCGATCAGACTTGGTATATCTGGCCGGATTTCGCAGCGCTGGAAGCGGATGAGCTTTTGCCGGAGAAGCTTACATTTACCGACCGCGCTCGCCTGCGGGACCTGGTCGGAGAGCCTGGCCTTGAACGCATTCGCGCTGGCGAAGACTATCCCGGCGTCCGCACCGCCATTGCCCAGGATGGCGACTGGCTCTACTTCGTTCACGAGACCCAACAAGACACGGAAGAGCTGGAATGATGGCCGACAAGATTGGTGCGGAGACCGCGACCGAAACACTGCAAGGCTGGGTCGTCAAACCTGGCGATCGCGATGCCATCGAGAGAACCTTCAGGTTTGCCGACTTCAAATCAGCGTTCGCCTTCATGTCCGCCAGCGCCCTGAAGGCCGAACAGATGGACCACCATCCGGAATGGTTCAATGTCTACAACCGGGTTGAGGTCACTCTCACCACACATGATGCGGACGGCGTCACCGCACTCGACGTTGAGCTCGCAACCTATATGAACGAGCTTGCTGAACAGATCCGTTGATCAATGACAATAAGACGCGCCGATGATCGGTCCGAGTCGAGCGCCCTGTTGTTCCTGAATGATGATCGCACATTCGTGTTCGCTGTCAGGCAATTTGATCGCGACCGATTTAGCCGTGCCGTCATAGGAGCCAATCGTCTGCGCTTCCACAACCACATTCCTGCTTGAAAGCACGACGCCGCGATTTTCGCCGCGCGCAACCGATGTCGTCTGATCGCGGAGCAGCGTTAGCTGTACAATGTCGGCCTCACGTTCGAGCGGGCGGACATAGTCTTCGATCTCGACCCGGCGCGTCTCGCCATCAGTTGATATCGAGACGGTGGCAGTCGCGTGCCGCGCTGGTTGAATGAGCGCCTCTACATCCGGGCGATGACTCCCAACGGTTTCTCTGACACCATTGATCACAGCTTGCGGCGTGTACACCGCGCCGGTGCCGCGAAGCGCGCGATTATAGTCCCGCTGCCGTTTCGTGTAGGCGGCACTCGAGAAGGGATCTTTCCAGGCACCTGCGCGGCCGTGTACAAGGCGGTCCCAATAATCGACATGCCATTCCAGCACGATGAGATCGTTGCGCTCAGCCAGTTCCGAGAACAGTTTTTCCGCCGGCGGGCACGATGAACAGCTTTGAGACGTGAACAGTTCCGCTACGATGGGCGAAGTAGACGCTCCGGTTGCCAATGGAATGTCCTGTAGTGACTGCGCACCACCATTCATGTTCAGCGCTGCCACCGCAGCTATCGCGGCGATGAGGGATCCGAGCAATATACGCATGACCTGTCCTTGTTACAGTGCGTCCGATGTCAGGGAAGGCGGCGACAAACTCAAATCGCAATTGCTCAAATCCGCGTGACCCGCTCCGCCGCGTCAGGGCTTGCGTCCATCAAAGCTGCGTGTGATCTGAGGCCAGATCAACTGATTATTGGAGGGCAGGCATGGGCCGCGTATCAGGTAAGAAAGCTATCATCACAGGCGGGGCGCAGGGCCTTGGCGAAGCAACCGCAAAAATGCTGGCCCGGGAAGGCGCGAAAGTCGCCGTGACAGATATTAACGGCGAAGGCGCAGCTGCGATTGCGGCTGAGATCAACGCCGAGCTCGGTGACGGAACGGCCTTTGCCTGGCAACATGATGTCACCGATGGCGACCGTTGGAAGACCGTCGTCCAGGAAGCCCATGATGCCATGGGCGGGCTGAACGTTCTGGTCAACAATGCTGGTATCGGGTCACTCGGCAGCGTCGAAGACGAAGACTATGAAATGTTCCAGAAAGTCATGACTGTAGATGTCGATTCGATCTTTCTCGGTTGCAAGTATGCGATCCCTTTGATGCGCGATCACGGTCTCGGCTCGATCATCAATATCAGCTCGATTGCCGGGATTATCGCCAGCGGAAACTATGTCTCCTACAATACGGCGAAGGCGGCTGTTCGGCATATGTCTAAATCAATTGCGCTTCACTGCGCCAAGACGGGGGGGCAGATCCGCTCAAACTCGGTCCACCCCGTATTCATCAACACGCCCATCCTGGACCGAACCAAGGAAATGTTTGGGGAAGAAGAAGCACTGGCCAAACTCGGTCGCCAGATCCCACTCGGCAAAGTCGGCGAGCCGGATGATATCGCCTATGCCGTTCTCTACCTCGCCAGCGATGAAAGCAAACTCGTCACCGGCATCGAACTCAAGGTGGATGGTGGAATTAGCGCGATGTAGCGCTTGCAAGATCCATATGTTCGCTATATGTTCTGCGCCTCATCAAGGAGGACAGAATGATAGGATACGTAACTCTTGGCACCGCGGATCTGAAGAAGAACGCAGCGTTTTACGATGCCATCGCCAAGGAAATGGGCGTCGGGCGGATGATGGATGAGGAAACTTTCATCGCCTGGGGAAATATGGATGGTGCGCCAGGCGTTGCCATTACTCAACCCTTTGATGGCAAGGCGCCGAGCGTGGGTAATGGCACCTTGGTCGCGTTGCAGGCGAGCAGCCAGGAACAGGTCGACCGCATTCACGCGATCGCGCTGGAGCAAGGTGGCACGTGCGAAGGCAAGCCAGGTGATCGCGGCGGCGGGTTTTACGCCGCTTATTTTCGCGATCTCGACGGCAATAAACTGAACGCCTTCGTTATGGCGATGCCGGGCTGATCATCCGCTTAAAGGGCGGCGCGCAACCACAAATGCGGCGTAGGTGCCGAGCGCGGTCATTACGACCGCTGACAAGTAAAGCGGCAATGCGGCGCTGATCTCGTAAATGCTCGCGCCGATCAACGGTCCAAATATGAAACCTGCCGGCGGAGCTGCTGCCAATAATGCAGCAGCCGATCCTTGCTCGCGGCGTTCGACCGACAAGCTCCCAAGCGCGTTGGCTGCAGGCACCGCGAGGGCAGCGCCGCTGCCGACGATCAGGAAGGCGATGCAGAGCGCCCAGAACGGCATCAACAGATTGGCCAGCACATAGCCGAGCGCGACCAGAAACAAGCCGAGCGGGAGCATCCGCCTGGGGTCCGGTTTGCGCGGTTGCACATAGCCGAACTGCACGATCACCATCATTACGGCCAGGCAGGCAAAAGCAATTCCTGTAAACAGGATGGTCCGTTCCTCGCCCAGATCGTAGCGGTCTTCCACGAACCAGCCGAGGGTTTGCTGGATCATGCCGACACCGACAAAATAGGTGAACAGGAAGAGCAGGTGAGGAAACACCCGTGGGTCGCGCATTGCCAGCGGTGAAGGGCGTTTGGCACTTTGCCGTGTGCTGCGGCTTTTCGGCAATGCGAACGCGACGAGGATCCCGCAGGTTATATTGAAGATGATCGATCCCCAGAGCGGCATGAGCGCTCCGAACGGCGCCAGAACGGTGGCACCCGCGGGCCCGATAATCGAGCCGATACTCATCGCAGCGCCAAGCATGCCGAGCCCCGCGGCACGTGTCGTCGGCGTTGTGGCGTCGGTCATCGCCGCCATGCTGGCAGGCTGCAATCCAGGCGATAAAAGCCCGAACCAGACCCGCACAAAGACCAGGGTGAAGAACATGGTCAGTCCTGTGATCATTCCAGCAAGAGCTGCCTCGAGAGCAAACAGGAAAGCCATGTTGGTGAAGCCCATGGCCAGTAGCGAAAACACCATCACGCGCTTGCGCCCGAACCGGTCGGCCCACCGCCCCCATTGCGGGATCATCAGCGCGTATATCAAGGCCGACAGGGTCAGGATGCCCGCAACCTGTGTCTCGGTCAGGCCGGCTTTGCGGGCGAGCGGTGCAACGACGACAAAATTGATCGTCATGCCAGCGCCCATCGCAACGCTGGCAAATGCGATTATCCCTTGCTGGAACGGCGTGAGTGGCCGCAGCGGGACGTCGGGATCGATGCTTGGTTCGGTCATGCCCACCCTCTCTATCGCCTAGAGTTACGGGCTTTGCCTGTGCTCGCAAGGCAGACCTTGCGGAAGGGATCTACTCGTCGCGCGGGCGAGCGAGGCTCTTGAGCGCTTCGCTTTTGACGAAATCAACTGCGGGCGCAATTGTGTCCAGGCCGCTGGCCGAGCTTCCATTGGTCACATGATCGAAGGTGATCCTGGTCCCGCCGCTCTCCTGCGCGTCGAGCGAAATCGTCCAGACCGATGTAACCGCCATTCCCTGCAAGGGGCCAAATGGGGCATTTAACACCAGCACTTTGCCAGGCTCCGCGCGGAGCACTGTGCCATGCCACACCGATCCACCGTCCCAGTCCTCGCGCCAGAGGCCACCCGCAACGGCATCAATCGAAAGGTTCGTCGAGTCGCCGGAATACGTATGGTCCGGCAGCCACCAGGCTTCAGGCTCGATCAGCCGAGCCCAGACTTCGTCAGGCGTGAGCTCCGTTTCCGCTTCGAGTTTCAGAGTAAAATGATCCGGAGATGCGGTGACCACATCTGCGCTCGCACAGCCAATCAGGCCGACACTGCAAGCCAGGGCGGAGAGACAAGCGCTTCGGTTCATTTTGATCCTCCGATCAGCCGGGTTTGAAAGTCGGCAGCCGGTCAATCCAGGGCTGCGCCGCTTCCAGTTCATAGGCCAGCGCCAGCAGAAGTCCATCATCGCCGCGCTTGCCGGAGAACATGGAGCCGATGGGCAGGCCCTCATCGCTCCACTGAATCGGGACACTCATCGAGGCGGCTCCCGAGACATTCATCGGCGATGTAAAGGCGGCATAGTTCAGAACGTTTGCCATTACGGTCTCGAAGTCGCCGTCCGGGGCCTGTGTGCCGATTTTCGGCGGGACGGTGGAAACGGTTGGGGTGAGGATCACGTCGAAATCATCGAACCAGGAATGATAAATCCCCTCGAACGCTTTCAGATAGGCGATGACATCGCCCATCTCATCCTGCCGGGCCGCGAACTGCGCTGCGAGACCCAGCGTCCATGGTTCTAGAATTTCGGGACCGATCGGCTTGCCCGAGAACTGGCTGGCACTCTGCGCGAACGCAGCCGCACCCGCTGCCCAGTACATCAGGAATTGATCGCCGAACTCTTCGCCGTCCACCGGCATGACGAAGTCGATCACCTCATGCCCGAGATCCTTGCAGAGCTGCGCTGTACGTTCGATTCCGGCCCGGGTCGCACCATCCAGAGCTGCCCCGTTTACCGGGTCCGGCGCAAATGCGATTTTCAGGCGTCGCGAAGATGCTTCAGCGATATTTCCGGTCTTGGGGAGGTCTGAACGCATATCAACTTCAGCCGCAGCGAACAGGGCTGCGCTGTCGCGTACGGTGAGGGTCACAGCATGGTTTACGGAGATTTCGACGGTTCCTGAGTCGCGACTGATCGGCAAGGCGCCGCGGCTTGGTTTCAGGCCGAACAGTCCGCAGCATGCCGCGGGAATCCGGATCGAGCCGCCGCCATCACTGGCATGCGCGAAGGGAACTACACGCGCTGCGACAAGCGCGGCTGCGCCACCGGAAGAGCCGCCTGGAATCCGACTGAGATCGTAGGGGTTGCGCGTGGCGCCGGTGACCAGCGGCTCGGTCGAAGAGATCAGGCCCATTTCCGGCGTGGTGGA
>JANSXJ010000304.1 GCA_024743015.1 Hyphomonas sp.
GCCAGGGCATCGCAGTCTTGCGAATGCGGAGACGGAAAAGCTTGCCGTTTTTGCGCACGATTTGGGTCGCTCGGTCAGCGTCGCTGATGTGCGGGCTCTGTGTGAGACCAATGCGGACGAAAATGCGCGGCGCGCTGTCCTGCTGGCCCTGAATGGCGATCCCGCCGCGGCGCAGGCTGAATTGGACCGTGTGCTGGATGCCGGGCTCTCGCCGATCAGCCTGGTGCGTATGTTCGAAATGGAAGCAAGCCGAATGCTGGAAGCGCAAGCGCTGCAAGGCGAAGGCGGCTCGGTCAATGTCGGCATGAAACTGAAACCACCAGTCTGGAAATCGGATTGGCCAGCCTTTCAGGCCCGTTTGCGCAAATGGCCGACACCGCGCCTGACGCGCCTGATCGAGCGCTTGCACGATCTTGAACTGATGGCGAAATCTCCCGGGGGAGCGGGGCTTGGGGAACCAGCAACGCGGGAGCTCTTTATCACATTGTACACCGCCGCGTCCAAGGCCGCCTGAGGCCGATCACGAATCGATGACTGGAAGTTTTGTTCAAGCTTTGCCAAGGAGGGCGTAGAGGCATTTCATGACTGCGATGAACAGAATTCTTCTTCTCCTAGCGGCGCTAGGACAATTTGCGGCGCCATTGCTGCCGCTGGCCGGGATTGGTGAGACCGTTGGCGCGCGCGCGGTCGCCGGGGGGATTCCGCCAGAACTGCCGACTGGTATCTTCTTTTCGATCTGGAGCCTGATTTTTATCGGATACCTGCTGATCGCGATCCTGCATCTACGCGCACCCGACCATAGGACCGGGCAGATTGCTGGCCCGCTGGCGCTTGCCGGATTTGGCAATGTCCTCTGGATGGTTTCGGCCCAGAGTATAGGGTCAGTCTGGATGGATTTCCTGTTGCTGCTCCCCATTGGGTTCTTCGCCTGGGAGGCGGCATACCGCCTGGATCAGACGCAGGCCTATGACGGAACAGGGCGCAGCATTCTCTACGGACTGACGGTGGGTCTTTTGGCCGGATGGCTGACAGTTGCGGTGTCGATCAGTGTTCCAGATGTGGGACGCTGGTTGCTTGGTCGCAGCCCGACGGATGCGGTTTGGCAGTCGCTTTGGATGGCGCTGACCCCGGCGACAGTCCTTGCAACTATCTTCGCCAATTATGTCAGCCGCAGCGGCTGGTACTTTGTTGCACTGGGCTGGGGATTGCTGGGCATCGTGGTCAATAATTGGACCCGGCTTGGCACGCATGCACTGGCCATCGCCGCAGCGATCATCGGCGCGTATATCCTGTTTCGGCGGATACGCTTTGGTGCAAGCGGTAGCTACCCAGCCAAGCCCTGAGTCTGACGGTTCAGTGTTTCGATCAGCAATTCATCAATGACGCCGTTCGCGTCGAGACCATTGTCGGCCTGATAGGCCTGTACAGCCGCGCGCGTGCCAGCCCCGGCAATGCCATCCGGCGTACCGGTATCGTAACCGAGGCCGTTCAAAACCGTCTGTAAGGCAGCGACCTGCGCGCGCGTAGAGCGGTCCCAGTCCTGCAGCCCGAACTGACCGTTTGCTGCGGGATCGGCAGGCGTAACAGTCCAGCTTGAGGCGCGTCGCTGGGCCTGTTGTGCTTGCTCAATGGGCAGTGCTTCTCTCAGCGTCGCAACATTGCCGGGCGCGCTCGCATCGCCGTTTGCGGATGCGATTTCGTACCAGAAGAGCGCTTCGGATTGGCTTGGCGAGATGCCAAGACCATTCTCATACAGCACTGCCAGATTGTATTGGCTGTCAACGACGCCGTAATCGGCGGCTTTGCGGAACCATTCAGCGGCTGCTGCATAGGATTGCGGACCACCTTCGCCGTCAGCGTAAAACACCGCGACATCGTGCATGGCTTTCGTGTTTCCGCCAATCGCGGCTTTCTCAGTCCAGCTGCGGGCTTCGAAGAAGTCGCGTGGGACGCCAATGCCTCGTTCGTGCAGCTTGGCAAGACGGTATTGCGCGGCGGGCAAACCCTGGCGTGCGGCGCGGCGAATGAAGTCAGCCCCCGCAGCGAGATCCTGAGCCGCAAGGCGCGCTTCACCCCATTTGAACTGGGCAATCGGATTGCCTTCAATCGCGGCGCGTTCGAGCGACAAGGCTTTCGGAATTTCTGGCAGATTGACCGCAAGTTCAGTCGGCGCTGACGCGTCGAGCTCGGCGTCTGGCATGCCCGCGACGCTACCCTCTTCCTCGAACAGTGTTTCGTCGAGCGGTGAAACTTCTTCGGCGAACTCGATCCCCGTTAGCGAGGGTTCTTCGACTTGCTCAGCCGCGGCGCGATCCGCCAGACCGGACGTTGCCGCGAAGCTCGGATTGTCGCCACCGGCGAAATTGGTCTTTCCGCGCAAGGCGACCCAGCTACCCGCTCCGGCGGCGGCGAGTGCGAGAACAGATGCGGCGGCGATGACCGGCACTTTGCGTCCACCACCTGAAGATTTCGGCGGTGTGGACGCGGCGCTGCGTCGTCCGAGGCGAGGGCGAGATTCACCGTTCGGGGATTCGGACGCTGCGATCGCGGCCTGACGGGCACGGCTGAGATAGTCCGTTGCTTCATCATCCGGCTCGAGAAGCGCCTCTTCATCAAGGTCCGTCTCGCTATCATCCTCAAGATTGTGAGCAAGGACATCGGCGTCGTCGTCCTCGAACGGCGCATCCAGAACAGGGACCGCGTCATCCTCAGAGAATACATCTGAGTCGCGGGCTTCCTGCTGAGCGTCATCCCAACTACCAAGCTCGGCCAGAGGATCGATCTCTTCTTGCGCGACCTCAGTTAGTGCTTCCGGTTCATCTGGCTGGAACGGATCAAACGGTTCAACCGGTCCGGCTTCCGGCACATAATTGTCATCCGCGGACGCTGTATCCCAGCCGCCGGGGGTGTCAGGCGTGTTCGCGTCTGGATCCTGTGCTTCGGCCCCAACGACGCTCGGCTCTTCATCGAAATCGGGTAGGCCTGCGATAAAGTCGTAGTCTTCCGACTCGTCCTCGGCCACCGAAACGGACGGTTCCTCAGCCATCAGATCGGTTGGCTCAGGCTCAAAGGCCGTTAGATCCGGGATGATCTCGGGTTCCGAAGCTGGCTCCAGATCGAGCGGTTCTGATTCGGCGGACATTTCCGGCATGTCCGGCAGGGCCTCAGCCTCTGTCTCGGCAAGCGGCGGCGCTGTAAAGTCCTCCAGAGCTTCAAGGCGAGAGGCCAGAGAAAGGATCGCTTTCTGGACCGGAGATACTGCCGTGGCGGTTTGCGTCTGCATCTCCGCGAGACGGTCTGAAACGTTGTTCAGGGCTTCCGACAGTTTGGACGATTGGCGTTCTTCCAGAGCGTCGACTTTTTGCTCGATCTCGCGCTGGCCCTGTTCCTGGCGCGCTTGAACATGTTTTATGGCGCTCGCGACCTGTTCGCCCACTTGCTCGATGGCGGTGGCGCTGCGGCTCTCGCTCTCGACGATGCGTTGATCGAGCGAGCTGGAGAGTCGGGCAATCTGATCGCCAAACCCATTTACGGCATCGGCGGGATTATCGGCTTCGAGCGTACTGATCCGAGCTTCCAGTTCGCCGACAAGTTCTGGATTGGCGCGGGACGCCGCGCGTTCGATTTCGGCGGCAAGGTGCTGGCGAGTCTGATCGACGCTGGTCCGCAGATCGGTCGCGAGATCGTCGAAACGCTGTTCGAGCTCCTGGCGCAGGGCATCGGCTTTTTCCGGACTGGCAATTTCTGCCACCGCATCTATCCGCTCGTCGAGGTTGGCAAAGGTCTGTTCCAGCGCTTTCAGGGCTGTGTCTGTCGTCATTTCAGCGCGGCTGAGACGATCCTGAATACGCGAAAGCGTGCTTTCCATCGACGTGATCGCGCCGGAGACGTCGCCTTCAACGCTGTTCATACGGGCGTCGACTTCATCTACTTTGGCAAGTTTCGAAGCGACAGTGGATTCAATCGCTGAGAAACGTTCAGACAAGTGGCGCGACGTGCCTTCAGCGCGCAGCTCTGCTTGCTCGACGGCTTTTTCAACCCGCTGCGCGGCGCTTGCCAAGGTCGACTCGACCTTAACCTCGATGCCCTCGACGCGATCGGTGAGTTCGTTAAAGCCTGCCTCAACCCGGCCTTTCATAGCCGTCGTTTCGTCCTGGGTGAGGCGACCTTCTTCATAGACATGAGATGCGAGTCGTCCGAGCGCGTCCTCGAGGGCCTTCATAGCCTCGAGATTTTGTTGACCGCTATTGTCTGCCTCGAGCGCGCCGACTTTTGCATGAAGGTGTTCATGCGTTTCGCGCAACTCGTCGATCATGCCTTCGACTTCGGCAGCCATGGCTGCAGTTGAGTTTTCAGTCCCCTCCAGTCGCGCCAGCATGCCGAGTACAGATTGGTCGATCCCGGTGATTGCCAAGGTCGAGCGGGCCTCGACGGCTTCTATTCTTTGAGCAAGCGAATCAAGTGGGCTTGAGTGGTGGGGCTGTGAACGTTCGCTCTGGAAGGGTGAGCCGTAAAGATCTCTGGGCCCGGCCTCACTGTGACCTTCGAGAAGGAGGTTGTTGATATAGTCGCCCAGTGTCACGCCTTTGAGGCGCGCTTTTTCTTTTGCGACGGCGCGGGCGCGATCATCCACACCCTTAACGCTCCAGGACCCGTATTGGCTCATGCCCAGCACTCCAGC
>JANSXJ010000398.1 GCA_024743015.1 Hyphomonas sp.
GAGGACGAAGTCCTGGAAAGCTCCGTCACCAAAACCCGGGATAAGCAGGCTGCTGTTTCCTTTTTGAAGAAAGCGATGAAACGATACGGCGCTCCGAGAAAGGTCGTCACCGACCGGCTTCGCTCGTACGGCGCCGCTATGAAAGAGATCGGAAACGAAGACCGCCAGGAGGTCGGTCGCCATCTCAACAACCGGGCAGTAAACAGTCACCTTCCCTTCCGGCGAAGAGAGCGGGCGATGTCGAGGTTCAGGCGAATGTCGAATCTACAGAAACTCGCTTCGACCCACGCTTCGTTCCACAATCACTTCAACCTAGACCGTCACATCAACAGCCGAGACATGTTCAAATCAATGAGAAACGCCGCCCTCTCCGAGTGGCGTCGATTGCTGGCTGGATAAAAGCACCTACTCCACACGCCGCTGGAGACTGGTTCGCATTAGACTGACAGCATACCGAGCAGCCACTCCGGGGCCGGTTGTGGTCGATATGCAACATTGTCCGGACATCTCAATCCTGCTGTCGAGGCGAGGGTTGCCAACCTCGTTCAAATGGGCTCAATCAAATGATATACCTTTTAATTGGTATATCAACGGCCTTGCGTGTTGAGGATCGCGCTGGCGCATAGGGGAGACAAGATTGTCCAGATCATTTTTGCTGGCGGGCGCAACCGCGTTCGCATTCACGAGTTTCGCTGCAACCGCGCACGCACAAGGCGTCGAGGACGAACCCGAAGCCAGACAAGACGTCGTTGTGATCACGGGTCGAAAGAAAGAGGAAACGCTCCTTGAAGCGCCAATTTCGGTTTCAGCTTACTCGGCAGAATTGCTGGAATCCTTCGGCGCCGTGAACGCGCGGGATGTGGCGGACCTGACCCCTGGGCTTCAAATCGCGGGGGATTTTGGTCGATCAGGCGAACGTCCGGTTATTCGCGGGATCTCCAACCTCCGGACGGAAACGGCTCAGCCCGTAGGTCTGTTCATCGATGGCGTCTATGTCCGCAACGGAATCATTTCTGAAATCCTTGACAATGTCGAACGGGTTGAGGTTCTGAAAGGCCCGCAGGGCGCACTTTATGGCCGCTCCACCTATGGCGGCGTTATCAACTATATCTCCAAAACCCCGAGTGACGAGTTCGAGGCGAGCTTCTCGGGCACCTATGCTGAGCATGATCAGACAGAGTTTACGGCGCGCGTTTCCGGTCCTGTTGCCGACGGTTTCAATCTTGCCGTCGGGGGCCGATATTACGAGTATGGCGGTGAGTATGACAACACGAATGCGAACTCCAATGCGCGTGATGTCGGAGAAGAGAAGACCACAGCCGTCTATGGCGCGATCAATTTTCAGCCTCCGCAAACGCCGCAATTAGAAGCTAATTTCCGCGCCTATTATTCCAAGGATGAAGACGGTCAGTTTGCCGGGCAATTGTTTGACTCCACGTTCAACAATTCGGTCGCAGCAGGCGGGACTGCATGTCCTGAGGTTATCCGCTCCTATTTCTGCGGCGAAGCTTCCACGCCGAGCAGCGTGAACATTGCGACATCAGCAGATCAGGGGCAAATCGTTTCTCCTTTCTTTGGTGGAATTGGCGCCGCCTGGGATTTCCGGGCCGGTCTGGATCGTGAGATTCACCGCGTCACCGGCGACGTCACGTATGATTTCTCCGAGAATCTATCGCTGACCTATATGGGCGGCTTCACGTCTGAAGAGAGTCAGACTGTCACCAACCAGTCTTACTCGGGAACAATTGTCGGCAATTCATTCGGCTCATTCCCGTCCGCCTGGGTAACTGATGATCAGGCCGAGCGTGATTATTGGTCTCATGAATTGCGTCTCAACGGCACGCTCAACGACCAGATAGACTGGATCCTTGGCGCCTTTATATATGATGAGGAATCGTCCGGAATAGACCGCAATATCCTGGAGCCGACCTACGGATTTGATGGAGAGCGCAGCAACGAAGAGAAGGCGGTCTATGGCGCGATTTCCTTCGATGCGACCGAACAACTCTCGTTTGGCTTGGAAGGTCGCTACTATGAAGAAGATGTCGGCGTTGTCACAGCCGTGGCAAATGCACGTGGGCGGGAACTCGACGCGACGTTTGACGGGTTCACCTATCGCGCCACCGCGGACTACACATTCGCAGACGGCACTCTGCTTTACGGCAGCGCATCGACCGGCAACAAAGCGGGCGGGTTCAATACAGACGTCAATCCGGACGATCCGGCCGAAGCGCCCTTCTCTTCCTACGATGAAGAAATCTCGACCCAGTATGAAGTTGGCCTCAAAGGGCAGTATTTCGACAACCGCCTGCGCCTCTCAGGTGCACTCTATCGCATTGATCTCGAGGATCAGCAGATCAGTCAGGTCGTAATCCTCAACGAAGGTACGCCGCAACAAGTCCAGGTCACCGTCGTTCTGAACGCCGGTAAGACCGAAATAGACGGGCTCGAAATCGACGGGCAGTTTGACGTGACCGACAACCTCACGGTTGGTGCGGTTTATTCTCGCGCTGATGGTGAATTTACCGAGGGGAGCGATCCAACACAGGCAACCATCCTGCCATCCGACACGATTGTTGGCTTCAGCGTGCCACGCGTACCGAAAGATACCGCGACTGTGATGGCGAATTATACGTTCCAGGATGTCGGCGGCTGGACGCCAAACCTGCGTGTGGACGGGATCTACCGTTCGTCACAATATGCGCAGGTTCAAAATCTGATCGAGACCGGCGAGAGCTTTAAAACCAATCTCCGCCTTTCCTTCGATCACACAGAATCGAACACGGAAGTGACGCTCTGGGGACGTAACATCCTTGATGATGACGCCCCAATTGGTGTTTTCCGCTATGTGGATCCAGGTGACTTCCGCTTCTTCGCCCGCGCGCACGTCTCTTTCCTGCCTCGCGGTCAGCAATTTGGCGTAACCTTGCGCAAAGAGTTCTAGCTCCCACGCACTACAAACGAATTTGGGCGAGCCGAGATCCGGCTCGCCCCTTTTTTTTGAGATGCACGCAGGTGGGCATGATCGACCGCCAGGAGATCGGTCGCCATCTCAACATTCGAGCTGAGAACAGCCAATTACCGTTCCGACGAAGAGAGCGTGCGATGTCTCGTTTCTGGCTGGATGAGAGCCCCTACTCCGCGCGAAGCTGGAGAGATGTTCGCGTCAGACCGACAGCACCGCTCAATTGCCTATTCGGGCCGGAAAAATCCATTGATAGTGAGGCGCCCATTTGCAGGGTCCGATAACAATGGCGCATCGTTCCGGATGACGCCGCTATGGAGAAGCGTTCCGGGATAGATGATCAAACTATTGTAAGTGGCGTCACTCTGACCAATCTTCTCAAAGTGAGGAGCGCCGTCCGTTATGTATCGGGCGGGCGGAAGACCGGTCTCTGACACATCTCGCTCGAGCTTCTCTTTATACTC
>JANSXJ010000077.1 GCA_024743015.1 Hyphomonas sp.
CTCCTGGTCGGCGCCGCTTTTCCTGGTTCAAGCGCTGATGGCGAAACTGAAACGCTCAGGGCGGAGCGCAGAGTCGTCATGATCGCTGTATCAAATCAGATCAAACTTGCTCGCGTCACGCTCAAAGGCGTTCAGCGTACAGACATGTGCATGGATTAGAGATGGACCACATGCCCGAGACCAAACCCGACCTTTCGCAGGTTCTAGTGGTGATCCCGACCTTTAATGAGGAGGATCATATCGAGTCCTGCATTCGGTCCTTATTGGGGCAGGGCGGTCTGAATTGCGCCACGGTTGTCTGCGATGGGCTCAGCACGGATCGAACACGAGAGATCGTCATGGCCTTGCGGGACACATATTCTGAGCTGCATTTTCTCGACAATGAGAAGACGCTGCAATCGGCTGCGATCAATCACGCTGTGGCGACGATGGCGACGCCTCAGACGCGCTATGTTGTGCGCTGTGATGCCCATTCTATTTATCCTGAAAATTTCATCCAGAGCGTTGTTGCTTCGCTCGAACGGACCGGTGCTGCATCTGTGGTCACTGTTATGGATTCAGTCGGGTCGACCTGCTTTGAAAAAGCCAATGCCTGGGCGGTTGATACGCCGCTCGGATCCGGCGGCGCAGCACACCGCGGCGGCGCCAAGTCGGGCTATGTCGATCACGGCCATCATGCCGGGTTTGACATCGACTGGTTTCGCAAGATTGACGGATACGACGAAGCGTTCACCCACAACGAAGATGCGGAATATGACCACCGCCTCGGTCTGGCAGGGGGTAAAGTCTATCTCGATGCCGATATTCGCATTGAATACACGCCGCGCGGGTCACTGACCTCTCTCGCCCGTCAGTACTACAATTATGGCAAGGGCCGCGCTCGGACGACGCTCAAGCATCGGATTCGCCCGAAAATCCGCCAAATGGTCCCTGTTCTCGCGCTTTTGGGGGTGATTTTCGGATTTGTCATGTTGCCGGTGATGCCTTGGCTTGCTTTAATCCCTGCAAGCTATTTTACCTTGCTTGCCTGCGTCTCAATCGCCTTCGCGATCGCCAAGAAAAGCCTATGTGGATTTTGGACCGGACCGGCACTGGCGGCCATGCATTTGTCTTGGGGATGCGGATTCATCGCGGGACTGGTTAAATTCGGCACAGGACATGCAAGGCGCGACGCAGTTCGGGCGACAGGTGCCGAATAGTAATAATTTGATGATACGAAACATGGTGGTCGATAATGTCACAAAAGATTAGCTTCGAGCTTGCTCCTGACTTCAAAGAGCACTCTGACTCGATGAGTGACAACATCTTTCGAGACGTGAAGTCGATCGTCGAATTGGCGCTACGCCGGTTCGTTTTGATCACCGTTACGGCGGTTATCGTGTTCGGCCTGATTGCCCATTACACCTTCTCTCAGACCCCGCTCTATACAGCGACCTCTACAGTGATCGTCGATAGCCAGCGGACCAACGTTATCGACCTTGGTGACGTTTTGAGCGGTACGTCCTTGAGCACGTCCGTGCTCGACACGGAAGTGCGCGTCATCGCCTCGAAGGCGCTGCTGTCGAAAGTCGTTGAGAAAGAGAACCTGATCAATGAGCCGGAGTTTAACCCGATGCTCCTGCCGCCTGAAGAGCCAGGGCTGATAGATCGACTGTTCAGAGGAGGCGGCTCGGACGAAGATGAACCCCGTCCAGCGCCCACCGAAGAAGATCTCAAGAAGCGGGCCGTCAATCGCCTGGCCGGTAAAGTCCGGGTGAGCCGCGTTGGCACGACTTATCTTATTCAAATCGCTGTCACTAGCACATCGCCGCAAATGGCGGCCAGATTGGCGAATGCGGTTGCTGAACAATACGGTGTTGAACAGCTGGAAGTGAAGCTCGAAGCGACGGCAAGAGCGACCCGCTTCCTGGCTGAGCGCGTCGAAGTCCTCGAGTCCGAGGTGACCGCCAAGGAATTGATCGTCGAGAACTTCCGGACGGAGTCAGGCCTTCTGGCGGCTCAGGGGACGACGCTGACGGAAGCGAATATCGCCCAGCTACAACGCCAGAAAGTGGAGCAGGAAGGCGAAGTCGCTCGTATCCGCGCGCGCTATGATGGGATGCGCCGCCAGCTTAACTCTGGCGCTGGGGCCGATGCGATCGGCGAAGTGCTGAGCTCACCCGTTGTGAACGCGTTGAAGAACCAATTGTCGGACGCTCAACGTCGCAAAGCTGAATTGTCCACGTCGCTCGGACCAGAGCACCCTCGCATGCAAGCCGTGGATAGCGAAATTGCTGACTATGAGAGCCAAATCAATGCTGAGATGAGCCGGATTATCGACAATTTGCGGGTTGAGCTCGCTGTTGCCAATGACCAGATCGCGGCGCTCGATCGCCGGATCAACCAGTCGCGCTCGACGCTTGCTCGCAACAACCGCTCTCAGGTGCGCCTGAACGAGTTGCAGCGTGAAGCCGAAGCCAGCCGTCTGATCCTTCAGGAATTCAAACAGCGCTTTACGCAAACGCGTGAGCAGGACGAACTGGTCCAGCCAGATTCACGTATTCTCTCGCCGGCTTCAATTCCGTGGGGACCGTCTTCTCCGCGCACTACGTTGAACCTGATTGTCGGACTTCTGCTTGGCGGCGTGACCGGTGCAGGTCTCGCCATCATCTTGGAAATCTTCAACAACCAGATTCGTTCGGTTGAAGAAATCGAGCGCAAGTTCGGCTTCCCGAGCCTGGGGGCGGTTCCACTGATCAAGTCCCTGAAATTCCTCGGATTTGGTAGTAAGGTTCCGGCTGACTTCCTGGTTCAGGACCCGCTGTCTGCCTATGCTGAGAGTATGCGCTATATTCGCGCCTCGATCGCAATCTCTGCGATGGAACAACAGACGAAGACTGTGACAATCGCATCGTCTCTGCCGGATGAAGGTAAGACCAGCCTGACACTGAGCCTTGGCCGGATGTCGGCCTTGTCAGGCGACAAGACGCTGGTCATCGATGGCGACTTCAGACGCCGACAGCTGACCGCGTCTGCCGGACTGGATCCACAGACGGGTCTGGTTGAATATCTGTCGGGAGAGTGCGATCTCGAAGACGCGATCTATCGCGAAGAGCATACCGGACTCGACCTTCTGGCGCTGACGCTTAACGGTCGCACCCTTTATGATGTGTTTGGCACAAAAGCGTTCGATACGCTGCTGGAGCGCCTGAAAGAGGAATACGACCTGATCTTGATTGATACGGCGCCTCTGCTGCTGATTGCGGAAGCGGGCGTGATCGCGAGCAAGACAGACAAAACGATCCTGATCGTCCGCTGGATGAAGTCTCGCAGATCATCGGTCCGCCGCGCGCTGGAAATGCTGAAGAGCATGAAGGCGGACGTGTTGGGCATCGGTCTCAACATGGTCGACCTGACCAAGAAGCGTCATCACACCGAGCAGGCTTCCACCTCGTCGGCCTACAGAAAGTACTACACTTCGGAATCGCGCTGGCGCTGGATCAACCCTCGCCGCAACCGGTCCGTGACCAAGCTTCCTGCCGCGAACCTGAATGAGCCTGCAGTGCCGGACGAGGACGAGGAAACGTCGACGCATCTCCGCTCCATGTTGAACAATGGCTAAGACGATGCGCATCTCCTATTTTGGGCATGACTCATCCGACGCCGCCATTCGCAAACGGGTTCGCACCTTTGAAAAGTGTGGATATGAAGTCCAAGGCTTCATGAACAAGCGCTTCGACGGGCCTGTTCCGGAATGGCGCAATGTTGAGCTCGGCGAGACCGAAAACGGGGCTTATTTCAATCGGATCTGGAGTGTGTTCCGAGGGGCTTTTCGCGCAGCTAAACACAAGCAGATTCTGGTCGACTCCGATCTGATCGTCGCGCGCAATCTGGATATGCTGGCGACGGCTTTTCTGACCAAGCGCCTGACGGGGCTTGCAACGCCGGTCGTTTATGAATGCCTGGATGTTCACCGCCTGCTTTGCCGTGAAGACCTGTTTGGGTGGATCGCACGCAAGTTCGAGGGCGCTTTTGTGAAGCGCAGTCGCGGCGTGATTGTGAGTTCGCCGGCTTTTATCGAAAACCATTTCGAGCGCCGACATTCCGGTCAGTATCGGGCCTTTTTGGTTGAAAACAGAGTGTCTGCAGCATTTTCGCGGGCTGTAGCGCGCCCAACAAGTGGCCCAACGCCGAAATCAACAACGCCGCTCCGACTGGGCTGGGTTGGTATCTTGCGGTGTCAGAGAACGCTGGACCTTATGGTTCGCGCGGCCCAGGAATTTGGCGATGAGATCGAGATCAGAGTGCATGGTCGTCCAGACCTGTGGAGCGTGCCGACGTTCCACGAAACGATCGATCCCTATGACAATATCTCCTTTCAGGGCGCCTATCAGGCCCCGGCCGACCTTCCTGAAATCTATGGTCACCTGGACCTGATCTGGTCCGGCGACTTTATGGAAGCGGGACTAAACTCCAAGTGGCTCCTGCCGAACCGCATCTATGAGGGCGGCTATTTCGGCGTCCCTGCCATCGCCCCGTCCGATACGCAAACCGGTGCCTGGGTGCAGGAAAACCAGGCTGGATTTGTGGTCGAGGAACCCATCGAAGAGACGCTGATCGAAACGCTGCGCGATTTGATTTCGCAAAGAGACAAGATCGAACAAAGCCGGGAAACCGTCCTCAATTTGCCTGACTCAGTGTTTGTGGAGCCTGATGGCTTCATGGCGGATGTGCTGGACCAGATGATCAATGTGAAGACTCCAACGTCGACTGCGCCAATTGCTATTGGCCAGCCGGACCAGGCCTGACCCGGAGACCGAACCGATGACGTCCCCGCTGATCAGCGTTTGTATTTGCACATTTCGTCGGACTTCCGTTCGCGAGGCGATAGGCTCGATCGCGCGCCAGAATGTCAGTGCAGATATCAGCTATGAAGTCATCGTGGTCGACAATGATGTTGAGCCATCGGCCCGGAACCTGGTCGAAGAAACAGCTGCGCAGTATGACAGCCTGGATCTGACCTATGTCCACGCGCCAGCACGCAATATTTCGATTGCCCGCAATGCCTGCCTCGACAATGCTCAGGGTGAGTGGATCGCCTTCATCGACGATGATGAGGTCGCCATCGAGGATTGGCTCCAGAACCATTATGACAAGGCCGTTCGGGACAATCTCGATCTGTCATTCGGACCTGTCATTTCAGTCTATCCGGACCACGCGCCAGACTGGATTCGGGAGATTGATCTGCACTCTATCAGTGTCGGCGATCGTCGTCCGATCCTGACGGGTCATACCAGCAACGCTTTCTTCAGACGCCAGCATCCGGCGATTGCGCCGCTGCGTTTCCGCGAAGATCGCGGCCGGTCGGGGGGCGAGGATACTCAGTTTTTCCATCAGTGCTTTCTGGGCGGCGCCAAGATTGACGAAACCAAAGAAGCCGTTGTTTACGAGCCGGTTGCCGACAATCGCCTGTCGCTTGACTGGTTGGTGAAGAACAAATTCCGCTCCGGTATCACCTATGGAAAAGTCGTGGTGTATCAGGGTGGATTGATCGGAAATCTGTTCAAGTTTGGCGCATCCATGGTCAAAGTCGCCTACCTTATGGTGCTGTCGCTCCTGACGCTTGGTTCAAAAGCCACCAGCCGCCGACACTATGTGCGCGCGATCTTTCACAGCGGCGTCGTCGCAGGTTTCTTCTCTGTCAAAGAAGCCGAGTATTACGGAAGTCTGGGCCCGACAGCTGCAGAATAAAGTAAGTGATTAGAACGAGCTAAGTGTACCCGGCTGTCACTAAAAGTCGTAGCCGAGTGTGCGCATCATATCTCCGAAAGCCGGTTGAGCAGCCGCGAACTGATCTGCTGTCAGGCTATCCTGCCATTTCCCGATAGAGCTGGCTGTGATCGGGCGCGTGACCGCAGCGTGGTGTTCATGACGTCCGACATCACCGAGGCGTTCGGGGATCTTCGTTAGATAATCGAGCTCATAGTCGAGATCGGCCCAGTCAAATATGCTTCGAAACACAGTCTCCGGATCGGTGACGAGATCCTCATAGGAAACTTCCAGAGGCGCGCGGCGAGCTTTTTTCAAGTGTCGGCGGCAGGATGCATTCGCGTCGATCCATCGCTGCACAGAGGACTCAAAATCCCGCATATCCGACTTGAGTTGAGACGCGACCACATCACGGCCGTCGCGTTTCAGATATAGGAAATAGGCATCAGGATAGGCGCGGACGATGTCCTTGAGATGCACAGTGTTCCAAGGCGTCTTGTCGCCCCAGCGCTGCTCAGTGAACCCGTGCTGGCGCGCCATGAACGCATAAAAGCGATCCACAAGATGCTCTAGTGTTCGTTCATGGAATTCAAATTCACACGCTTCTTTTGCGAAGGGAGTAAAGGACTCGATTTCAAAATCTGCAAACATGTCATGACGATCAAAGAAAGCGCAAAACAGCCAGACCTTCTCGCGCCAGGTCAGGCCGCGCCATTTTCGCCAACGTGCCAGGATCTCGCCGAGGACATAGGTCTCGGGCGGAATATAGATCTGGCCTGATGCCATCAGGACGCGCCGCGTGAGCGTATTACCCGACCGAGGGGCGCCAACGATGAACAATGGAGAAGAGTGAGGCATGGATTATGCGCCCTTTTGAGCTTTCCGCCGACGCCGTCGAAAGCCGACGAGCTTTTTGGCAGCAATAAGAGGTGAAATGTCTGGCCGCGGAGATCTTGCCCCCGTTCCGGGATCGGTTTTCAGCGCTTCGAACCGTCGGACAACTGATTGCGTGGAATAAGATTTGATACAGTGCTCTCGCGCGTCCAACGCGGCTGCACGCTCTGTGTCGAGATTGGCCCTGATGTGATCGAGCATGTCCGGCACCTCGGCGGGCGTTCCATATAGCGCATGCGATCCAAATGTCGGTCGCAGTGCCGGGGACAGGACGCACCGAACACCCATTAGCATGGCCTCGGCGATGGTTCGACCGAACGATTCTACCCAGAGCGGAGAGTGGTGATAGGAAAACACGTCCAGGGCATCGAGATAGTCCGCAACAGGCTGCTCGTTGAATGCGAGTATCGACCAGTCAGATATGTCCACGCCCTTATCCTTGAGGAATGCCGGATCGGCCCCCATCACGCTGATTTTGGTGTCCGGACCGGCTGGAAGGCTGAGCGCGATCTCGTCTCCCGTTGCGGGCCATTTATCCGGGTGGGCACGGCCGTGACGTCCAATCGCTAATACCGGGCTTTGCAGCTTGTTGCGCCGCGGGGTCCAGGCGCTGACGTCAAATGCATTCGGCCAGTCCTCGGTGGTCATGCGCAGAAGCGGCGCATAAGCCCGAAATTGCTGACGGCAAATTCCAGATACAGGCGCCCAGAGCAGGGATTGGCCGAACTGACGCTGAACATTTCGCTGCACGCGAAAGGGATCAAAGGCGAGAGCGCTATCGCCCAGGAATAAGGGTTGGTGCGCGACGAGGAGGCTGCGAGAGGCTCGAACGGGGGCGCTCTTTACGACTGGGTTTTCGAACACTGACGGATGGTGGAAGAACGCGATATCGCATTTCAAGGGTTTCGCAGGGTCCAGCCGGACCTGGGTGACGCCGGGCAAGTCGCTCAACTGCAGGATGGATTGGTTTTCCGTATCTGCATCCTGAAAGAACCCAACGGATTCGACCAAAGCGAGCCCGACATTCAGGCCCGCGTCGGACATCGCCCGGACATCGGCTGCAACTGCCGCTGACGTCCCCCCTGAAAATCGGGGATCAGTGAAGATCAGGGCGTCGAATGTCATGGTCATTTGTGTGGCTGTACTGTTGGCTTAAAGCAAGTCCATCCAGAGCAAGTCATATGCCAGATTCCAGGGTGCCCTGCGGGTGCTCAAATGGCGATCCTTGATCACAAAAGCGCCAAAAAACAGTTGCATAACCGGCTTGAGTATAGTGGCATGCAACTTGCGATCGATTGCGGGAGCGCGTGGGACAGCTTTTTCGCACCCCGGTTTTGATCAAGATAAGGGATGGCGCGAGGCTTCAAGCCTGGTGTGTAGAGTGGTTATTGGTGAGATGGGGAGACCGATGAACAATCGTGTGAGCGTCATCCTGCCCACCTATAATCGAGCCGATCTGATTTCGGATACGATTGAGAGTTTGCTGGCTCAAACTCGGCCAGTGGATGAAATTCTGGTCATTGATGACGGTTCGACAGACGAGACCGCGCAACGTGTCTCCGCGTTTGGAGACCAGGTTCGCTACCACCACAAGAAAAATGGCGGCAAATCGGCTGCGCTCAATCTGGCGCTGACCATGATCGACGGCGACTGTGTCTGGATTTGCGACGATGATGATCTGTTGTTGCCGGACGCTTGCGCCCGCCTGATGCACGAGATGGAAGCCGATCCGGCGCTCGATTTCTGCGCGGGCTTGCACAAGGATTTCTATGTCGATCCAAAAACGGGCGAAAACGTTTCTAAGGAACCTGGTTATTCCAAAGCGTCACACCCGGACGAAGTGTTCTCGGACGCGCTGGATGGGTGTCATATTTTCCAGCCAGGACTTATCGTTCGCCGGACCTTCTATGATCGTATTGGCCCGTTCGATGAGACGCTGAACCGATCCCAGGACTATGAGATGCTGCTCAGGCTTACTCGCCACGGTAACGGTCGTGTCTTGCCACACGTCGTGTTCCTGCACCGCGAGCATCAAGGCACGCGCGGGGCGGCGAGCGAGCGATTTACGATGCAGGAAGCAAATCGCAAATGGATCAAGTATCATCGCCAGATCATCAAACCGCTGCTCGATGATGTAGATGATCAGGAACTCCTGCCTTCAGATATCTGGAACGACCCATCGAGAGCCTCGACGCGTGAGCGCACGGCGATGATCCGCAAAGGATCGATTTTTGGACGTCATGTTCTCTGGGACGAAGCACTGGAGGCCTGGGCGGCGATTGACCCGGTGCCCGATGCGAAGCTGTGCGACTATGAAATACAATTGATCCGGATGTCGACAGGCTATGGTCTCGGCTGTGCGCCTTTGCTTGAGTCTGACGCTGTGAAGGCAAAGATGCAGGCCCTGAAAGCGCAGTCGCCTCTCGGGCGTCAAATTGTCCGACAGCTGGGCCGATCGGTCCGCTGGCGGATCAAGCACGCTGTACGAGGAGGTGCGTTTGGCGAGGCCGTTCAGCTCACGCGCTTCATGATGGCGGCGCACTGATGCGCTAAGACGAAACAGAAAGCGTGAATTTGTTCTGAGTGGTAAACAGGACTTGCACATTTCCCTGATAGGCAGGAGGCCCGTCTCACAACTCATGTCTCGTCACCAAGCTCTTATGACTCAGATCCAACCAGATACAGAAATTGCGGCGAACGTCTGGCTCTGGGACAATGCTGAGTTCTCAGGCCAAGCCGAAGCGCTTGCAAGCGTCCTGAGCGAAGAGGAAATTGCCCTACGGGACCGCCAATTCTCTCCTACAAAGGGTCTGTATTGGGCCATCTCGCGCGCCAGAATACGCCAAAAACTTGCAGAGATGACTGGACGTTCGGCGGCGCAGATTGAATTCGAAGAAGACAGGTTCGGGCACCTGACTTTAAAGCAAGCAGATCTTTCGTTCAGTGTGAGCCATGATGGCGCCTGGACGGCTCTTGCCGTGTGCGAGACGGCCCGGATCGGAATCGATATTGAGTCAATAAAACCACTCAGCCGCGAGGAGATGGAATGGCCGCTCTCGCCGCGCGAGCGGTGCGATCTCGCCGGGGTGGGTGACGAGCATCTCCTGCAAGCCTTTTTCAGATACTGGACGCTCAAAGAGGCATTTATCAAAGCACTTGGGCTCGGTGTGTCGTTTCCTTTGGAAGATTTTGACATGTCGCCGTTCGGCGCGGCGGCTGCGCTATTGCGGGTCGCCGGCGATCCAGATGCGCCCGAAGAATGGTGCTTCGAGGCCCGCGAAATCCGACCAGGGTTGCGGTTCGCGCTTGCGTTGAAAACAGAGGGAAATTCTCCCAAACTCTCGTATTACGAGAAACTTGGGCACTAAAGGTATCGGTTGGAACGAATTTTGCTTTGATTTTCCGGGGATATTGCCTCTGGGTTGGATGAAAGCGAATTCAAATGCTGCGTAGGGTAAACAGTAAGATGTCAGGGACGCGTCACAAGGCGGTTTTCGTCGGAAGTACTCAGGTGCTGATCGACTGTATCAAACAATGGGTTGCTTCGGGAGGCGAAGTTGAAGCCGTAATCAGTGACTGTTCAGAGGTGAAAACCTGGAGTTCGACCACTGATATCGCGCTCATCTCTCCCAAGCAGGATCTCACTGCCTCGCTAGCGAATAAGCCGTTCGATTATCTGTTTTCGATCGTCAATCATGCCATTTTGCCAGATGAATTGGTGGCGCTTCCTGCGCGACGCGCGATCAATTATCACGACTCGCTGCTGCCTTCCTATGCCGGGTTTAATGCAACGTCCTGGTCGATCATTGATGGGGCCGACACACATGGTGTGACCTGGCACTCAATGACCGCTGATGTCGATGGTGGCGGAATTCTGCTTCAGAAGTCTGTCGCGATTTCGACGGAAGACACCGCGTTCTCGCTTGCCGTTAAGTGCGCGAATGCCTGCCGCGAAACATTCGCTGATCTGCTAGCTGCGCTCGCTGTGGAAGCTGAGACCGGCACGTCAATGCCCGAAACGGCGCAGACGGCGCAGCAGCAGTTTCATTTGCGGTCTGAGCGGCCTGGCCTTGGCCTCATCGATCTGGAGCAACCTGCAGCGGTGATCAGCCAGTTCGTACGCGGATTGCACCTTGGCCGTGATGATAACTGGATGTGCTTGCCCAAGCTTCTTTTGGGCGATGTCGTCTATCTCGTGGATCACGCTGAAACAGCCGATATTGCGGCGTCGACCACACCGGGAACAGTGCTGACGGCAACCGAGACCAGTCTCACCGTCGCCGCAACGGATAACGCTGTTCACTTCAGCGGTTTGTCCCGGATTGACGGGCAGCCGCTGAAAGCCGGTGAGCTCAGCGCCTATCTTAACTCAGTCGTCACATCGGCCCGCGGCATTGCGGACGCCTTGGCGGACGATGACGCAAAGCTTACCAAGCATGAACGCTTCTGGGTCCGCCGTGTCGCAGCACAGTCCGCACCCAAACTCGGACAGATTCGTGAAGTCTCCGGACAGGCCAATCCATCGAGTATCTCAGTCGATCGTCAGTATACGGCGAGCGACTATCTCGCGGCCTTGTCGGTCTATGTTGCTCGAGCGGGCGAAGAGTCCACGTTTGATATCGCGCTGGCCAAAGCGTTGCCAAAACATGCAGACCGCTTCTACGCGTCCGCAACGCCCATGCGCGTCACCGTCGACATGGGTGCGCCCTTCGAAACAGTGCGATCACAGGTCGACGCTGAGTTGTCGGTTCAGGAAAAACGCAAAACCTTCGCGCGCGATATGCTCATGCGTTATGAGCAGTTGCGTGGTCAGACGGATGAGATCGATCGCCTGACAATTGGCGTGCAGACAGACGGCGCGCCTGGCTTGGTAGCGGGCACGGCGCTCACCATGCATGCGGACGAGACACTCGACGAAGTTACGTTCACTTATGATCAAAACGCGCTTTCAGAAACTGAACTTCGTGCCCTGGTCGCTCGGATAGAGACCCTTCTGGCTGAGGCAAATGCACAACCTGACACCCCGGTCGCCAAGCTTAACCTGCTGCCGGAAACCGAAAAACGCGCGCTCCTGGATCTCTCTCAAGGCCCGCGCAAAGACTATGCAAGCGACCTGTGCGTCCATCAACAATTCGAAGCGCAAGCCGCCCGCACGCCGGATGCCAAGGCTGTGGTGTTTAAGTCGACATCTCTGACCTATCGCGAGCTGGATGCGCGTGCCAACCAGATTGCGAACACGCTGATCAGCAAAGGTGTAGAGCCCGGAGACTTCGTCGCAGTTTGCGTGAGGCGCTCAACCGATTTGGTCGCGGCTTTGCTCGGCGTGATGAAAGCCGGTGCCGCCTATGTGCCAATGGATCCATCTTACCCGCGCGATCGTCTTGCGATCATGCTGGAAGATTCTGGCGCCAAAGTGGTTTTGACCGGAGCATCTCTGGCCAAATCGCTGGCATTCGACGGCGCCGATCTGGTGACCCTGGACTCGATTTCCGCCGACACGGATTCGAGCGCGCCGCAAGTCTCTGTCACGTCAAACCATCTCGCTTATGTGATCTTCACCTCTGGCTCCACCGGGCGTCCGAAGGGCGTGAAAGTCGCTCATCGCAATGTCTCCAATTTCTTTGCGGGGATGGACGATGTGATTGGCATCGAGCCCGGCGTCTGGCTGGCGGTGACGAGTGTCAGTTTCGACATTTCGGTCCTGGAAATTTTCTGGACCCTCGCCCGAGGTTTCGAAGTCGTCATTCAGGGCGAAATGGATCAGAGCAGCCTGTCCGATGCCGCGCGCGTTGAAGTCTCCGACACGCCAATGGATTTTGGCCTGTTCTATTTCTCTTCATCGCAAGGCGATGCGCGCCCGGGCGAGACCTATAAATTGCTCCTTGAGGGCGCCAAGTTTGCGGATACCAATGGCTTCCAGTCGGTCTGGACACCAGAGCGGCATTTCCATGAGTTTGGTGGCATTTTCCCAAATCCAGCTGTTACCACAGCGGCGCTGGCGACCATCACCGAAAATGTGGCCTTGCGCGCTGGCAGCGTTGTTTTGCCGATGCATAATCCAATCTGCGTGGCCGAAGACTGGTCGGTTCTCGATCAGCTTTCGAATGGCCGGGTCGGACTGTCTTTTGCCTCTGGCTGGCACGCCAATGATTTCGCTCTGATGCCGGAGAATTACGAACGCCGCCGCGAGATCATGGTGGAGAGCATTGATACAGTGTTCAAGCTCTGGGCCGGGGAAGAAGTTGAAGTCGCC
>JANSXJ010000148.1 GCA_024743015.1 Hyphomonas sp.
ATCTCCACGCCCTTCCAGCGTGGCGGCGGATCAAGTCTGAACCTCTTGTTCGTGGCGCTCTTTCTGCGCTCAGGGTTCCATGTCACCCAAAGCTCTGAGCCTTCTTCACGAACAGTGGGGTCAACAAGCTCCCAAGCGTATTCTGAAACCTCTTCAGCCTCATCAACCCAGAGTATCAGAATGCGGGCTTTCGATTTGATACTCGCCAGATTGCGGCGCAAACCGATGAATGCGAAAGCAACTCGACCGCATTTGGTTCTAATATATTTCTCGCCAACATCGTAATTCGCTGACAGCCAAGGCTCTGAAGCAATCGCCGCCTTGACCTCTGCCATGGACGACTCATCCAATGAGTTCATAAACTCACGCCCGCAAACCAGAACGCCTGTAACGCCAGCACGAGCAAACATGAGCCCTCGCACAGCGATCATCTTTGCAAACGTTCGTGTCTTGGCTGATCCACGCCCGCCCCATGATGAGCGATAGTCCGCTTCACCACTGAAGACCGGGATTAGCTTTTGTGGGATCTCAATCTGAAGAGTTTGACCCACTTGGAGCAACCAACTCTATTCGGGTGACTGTTTCGAACTCACCGTTTTCACCGGAACCTTGAACCTGCATGGGCAAAACTTTCCCTAGAAGGCCCATAAAAGCGGTGGGATTTTTGTCGGCCTGCTTTTTTAAGTAGCCAACCATACCATCCTTATCACCAGCCTTTTCAGCGGCCTGAAGAATGGCGTCCTTCAGCAGTGCGGTGGTCTTGTTCGGGGAGCCTTTTGGCCGTCCTGGACGAGGGCCATTATTTTCCCCTATTTTATTGCCAGGTTTATCGGGCACGGCCTACCCATTATCCCGTCTTGCGCGCTTCCAGTAGATCGCAGACCAGATCGAGGCCGCGATTGTGCCAGCAAGAGGAACAGCACTTACAAGCGGAATGTTCTCAGCGGCGTAGTAAGCGACAATTGCGCCGCCGACAGTTGCGAGGACATCGCCTAGCGTATCGGTTGACCAGCCAAAGACTTTGGCAATGTCGTTTCTGATTTCAGTGTAGGTGCTCATTGAGACCTCCTGGTTTACGAAAAGGGATCAGCGCGAAGCGTGGCGAATGACTTTGCGTTTACACTCGCCCTGCGAACCGAAGGAGATAGGCTTCGCGCTGAATTAGGATCTCCGACAAGGCACTAGCGAATGATGGGTGACGCTAGCAGTTAAGAGCTGGGGGGACGCCCTGTCGGAGAACTGGGCTAGTCTGGTTGTTCAGTGGAGCCGTTGGGCTCAACGGCTGTTTCTACGCTTGTCCAAGTGCAGACGGCCTCACCAGGTCCAACCACCGTCTCGTCGCTCTCGGTGTTGTCTTGTGGGGGTTGGGCGAGCTTATCCTGCAGAAGGTCTCGGATGCGTTGAATGTCTGCCTCAACTTCTGGAATTTTCTCGGCTTCGGCTTTCAGGCGGTCAAGCTTCTCAAGCAAGTTGCCTAACTCGTGAGCAAGGCCTGCTGGTGTCAAACCGGAGTAATCTTCACTCATCCTTGGCTCCTAAGTCCCAGTTGTCTTTGATGCCTAATTTGCGCTCTATGCGACGAACGCGAAAATCAAGCGTGAAGAATGCTACGCCAGAACCGAGAGCGAGAATCAAGATCAGAAACACTTGCACATCACTCATCTCTCATTCCTCGTTGTAGAAACCGAGCAGCCTCAGTTCCCGGCACAGTGAAGGACACTGACTGATGCCGCATGCTCCCTAGGGGTGCTGCTCGTTGAAGGGTTGCGGACAGATGACCTGAGCAACACTCCCCATCGCCGACCAACCGGCCATGCTGAGGGGCTGTCCATTGCCCGCAAACTCTAAATTTCCATTGCGTTGCACTTGAACAGGCGCAGGCAGAAACAGCCCCCTGTTCCAGATGCCGGGCGTGGTTCTCAGCTTTCGCTGCCCGCTAACTCAGGCGCATCGAAATACAATATACAGGTTATTCGGATTCTTCGTCAAGCGTGAGCTACTCAAACACTTCTGGATAATTGTGGTAAAGACCGATCCCCGATGGCACCGCCAAAGCCACCAAAAGATACAACGCGAAGAAACCGAACACTGACGCCAACATCCATTGCTTGCGCTTTGCCAGCATCACAGAAAATGGTATCAGAATGATCGCCAGCCCAAGGAGCGCAATGAATAAACTCACGCCGCCCTCTCAAGCAAATCATAACTCACCGTCAGCTTAACCGGCCACCCTTCCATATCAAGCTCCGCCTCTCGCTTTTTCGGATCAGCAGTAATGATCTTCCCCTCTAATCCCGTTGCTGCGCCGCCTAGGATGCGTACACAGTCGCTTTTGCGGTATTTAGGGTCCGGGATGACCTCTTCGACCAAAGCGCGCGCTGAGGAGGCTTTGAACAGGCGATTGGTCTTGATGGCTTCGATCTGATTGTCAGGGATGCGAGCAAGCGTCCATTCAATGCCGTCAAACGGGATGACAACGGGACGGACAGAACGGTGTAACTTGGTAAGCGCTGGAACAAGGCTTTCAGGGGTCAGGCCAAGGATCAGGTACGAGTGAAAAGCTGGCACTGCGACCGGCTTGGGCTTGGTCCCTCGTTTGCCCTTGCGACGCCATTCGCTGACCTTGGGAGCGATAACCTCAATGCCGTATGGATCAGCATTGCGGCGAACGCGATCTTCGTAGGCCTGGTTGAAACGAAACAGGAAGTAAGTCATTGCAATTTGCCCTCACGCTGAATCTGCCCCGTAAGCGGACTAGTCGGCTTTCTCATCTCTTGCAGAAACGCGCGGCGGACTTGCTTGATCAGGTCTCGTTCTGATAGAATATCTTCGGGTTTTCCGGTCGGAGAATAGCCCGCCTGATGCATTGCTTTTGCGAAGTGCTTCACAGCATCTGCCATGAAAATGCCGGCATGCTTAGGTCCGCTGAACGAGGTCACGTCCATGCCTACACGCATCATATCCTCATGCCTGTACGCTAAGAAAACGACATCATCGTCATCGACGCTGTAACCAAACTTGCCTTCACTCATCGACCAAATCTCCTCTCAGGCGGGCAAAATGCCTTGTGGTCAAAATCATCAAGCCCATCATCCAGGCGAAACCGAAAACACCCAAAATAATACCCCAAATGCCGCCAGCGGCGTAAAGTATACCGGCGATGAGGCCGCACACTACAAGGCCTACAATTCCTGCGGGAATGTAAAAAAGCACCCACCATGCGATGCGCTCAGAAACTCTCACCCCACCCCTCCCGCAGCCAGGAACAGCCCAAAGCTGATTGCCGTGAACAGCCATACAAGCCACTCGGTTTTTCTTGCGAAGTGTCTCATGCTGCTGCCTCGAAAGCGACCGGAACCCTCGGGTCGATCTTGCTCGCAATCGGCTTCAGCAGGTCGCGCTCCATCAGCGCCCGAAATGATGACGGATGAATTGCCCTGTTGGTCTTTGCGGTGAAGTATCCTTGGCCACCGCCCTCCAGGCGCTCAATCGCAATCGTGTCATCCTCCAACTGGATAAGCTCCAGAACTTGTTGCCACTTTGGTTTTGCCATCTCAGAGACCCTCCAACATTCCGGTTATTCCGCGCCGGTCGTAATCAGCATGAAGCGCGGCGATGTGCTCATCATGTGCCCGGGTCAGTGCCTCGGGCCAACCATCTTCATTTCTGTACGCATCCCATTTGTCGCGATAACCCGCCTCGACGCAGGCCAAATCAAAGGACGCTTCAAGTCGCTTAAGTTCACTCATGCTGCCATGTCCTTGTGGTTTGTGGTGGGGGCTGGCTCCCATTCTTTCAAAAGCGCCCGCCAAAGACGCTGAACGTAGCCATGCGAAACACCATACTTTTCAGCCGTGGCTTTCTGCTTTTCGCCGTCGCAGAGGTCGTCGAGAATCTTCAGATCACGTTCGTCTTTTTCGCGCTCGGTCATGCCGCTCTCCATCCAGTTCCGGTCTTGAAGACAAACTTCGGGCAATTTGCTCTCAGGTGATCCATGCCGATTTTTTCGATCTCTTCAGCGCTGGCCTTCAAAACCTTGACGCCGTCCCGGTCCACTCGGGCGAGTTTCTCGAAATGTTCTTTTGTCCACAGGGGGTCGAATTTATGGAGCAGCTTGCCATCGTGCCCATGCGCGCGGCGCAACCCGTGCAAAACACTCGTATGATTTGCAAGGTGCAGCATGGCCGCGATGTTCGGCATGGAGAACCGTGAGCTGTCATAAGCGTACAGGTATGCCTGCACGTACCAACGAGGCCGGGCATGGAAAGAATACTGCTGACCAGACCGTAGGGCCTCGACTGTAATCAGGCGCTCAAAGTATCGGCTCGCGTGAACAAGAGCTCGTTGTAAGACTGGTCCTGCGCTCATGAGTTTGCCCCTTCGTTTTCGATTGCTTCTTGCAGGATTGAGAGGCGGGACTTGATGCGCTTCGAATGCTCATCGACCTTGGCGAGGAATACGCCGAGGCTTGGTGCAAAGTCCCGTTCTTCTCGGATTGTCTTTTCGTAAGCGTGGAAAATGCTGGCTAGTGGCTGTTCAACGAGAACCCGCAGCCAGTCCTGTGCGACCGACTCCCCGGCGTTCTGTGTGGCAGGGTACAGGGCAAACATGCGTTTAAGCAGCCCGCTCACTTGACCCGCCGTCCCAGGTGAGTTGAGCGCCATCAGTGTCAAATAGTGTTGCTTCGCTTCCTCCAACGGAACTACCAGCCGATGCGTGCGGGTGGTAATGTTCGCTCCCCGCTCGTCCCGTGTCTGCTCCATAGTCAAACTGGTCAGCGACTTGGTCAAAGACTGCATCGCGCGCCGCATGTCTGTCAGTGCGGGTGCTTGGCTTGCGTTCCGATTTCCACTTGGCTGCGTTACGGCACCATGTGCGCCAGCTTGCGGCCCAGTCTTTTGAGATTGTCCCTTTTGCAATGTGGTAATCGCGGAACTGATCGGCTTCATGGTTGATCTCCTGCGGGGTCAGACCCTTTTTGCTGGCATGGGCGTAATCGGTCGGCGTGGGTGCCCATGTCTCGGCAATGCGAGATCCACGCTTGGTGACTTTTTTGGCTTTCGGGGGTTTGCGCGTCTCGCGCGCGTCAACACCGTTAGGTGTTGGTTTAGGACGGTTAAGGACGGTTTGGGTGAACTGGGTGCATGGGTCGGGTGCATCTGGTGCATGGGTCGGGTGATCCTCCTGCACCTGTGCAAATTTGCACCCCTCCCCCTTGTTGTGGGACATCAGGGGCAATTCAGACACAACATCTAGGTTGATTGCGTATTCGACCGTATAGCCATTGGCACACTTGCGCTTGCCTACTTCGGACAACACGCCATCGGTCACGAGACCCTTAATGCAATCGATCACGCCACGCTTGCTGGCCTCGATTTCATCGGCAATGCGCTGCTTAGATGACCAGACTCCCGTGCCGTCATGATTGGCAACGTCAGCCATGTAAGCCAGGACGGCTTTGCGCAGCAGGGAACCTGCTTTCCGCGAATAGACAAGCGAAACGACATGTTTGCTCATGCCACGTCCTCCTGGCGCTGCGGCTGGAGCCAGCGCAGCATCTCTTTGAGAGCCCATTCTGGATTGCGAGGAATGCGGAGATTGTCCGAGTTCTTCACCATGTCAGCAATTGACATTGCAGTAAGGTCTAGTTCGTCTTCGCGTCTGGAAGTCATGTTGGGGCCTCCGGTAGAGGCATCCAGTGGGTGAATTTATACGGGCCTCGAAGAACAAGAGATCCGCCGCTCAAGCTACCCCGGATTTGAACACTGCCCGGCTCTACGAAGGTTTCGCGCTTTCGATTCCAGAACGGGCCAGTAACTTTTTCGCGCTTCCTGTCGGGGATCGCGACAGCATGACCCACGGTAATCGGGCACCCTATCGTTGAATAGAGTAGGACGCTGCGCCCATCAGTCGGCATTGTTTGGATGTCTCGCCACATCACGCAGCTCCTCTGAATTTGTAAACTTGCTGAAGCCTGCGGGTGCCCGCGAGGCGCTTCTCACCATCAACGATGACAAGGCCTTGGGCTTCCAATGTGTTGAGACGGGCGCAGGCGGCCTGATTGACGATCCCTGCCCTCTGACAGATCTCTTCGCGGATCAGGCCTTCAGGGGCAGCCGCAAGGACGCCCAGCACGGTATAGCATTGCGGGGTGACGTCCTTATCCGACTGTCTGGCTGATTGAGAACTGGTCTCAGTGCCGTTATCAGGAGCGGGGCCGAAATCGTCTGCCTTGGGGCTTACAGGATGGCTGGCGTGATGTTCGCACACCTGATAGCGCCCTGCTCCGAACGTGATTTCCTGCGTGGCGCGAGTGTAGCGACACTCCCACGAACACATTTCACAACTGCCGAGATTTGCCCCCGTCATTGTCAGGCTGCCTCGCCTGCGGGGGCCTCTGAATGGCTTTCAATGAAGTCTAAGACGCGCCTTCGGGTCGGACCACGAAGCCACCGCCCTTCCCTTACCTGAAACACTAGATTTGGGTCACGAAGCGACTGCTCGCCGAACCGGGTTGCGGTCATTCCTGACGCGTTCAAAAAAGCGTCAATTCGCTTGATGAGGGAAATATCTGTATCCATAACGATAGGAACTGTATTCCTATTGATAGGATAGGTCAATTCCTATTGGTAAGTTTTTTTCCTCAATAGGAAAAGGGGGCATGACGAATCTTCAGCTCACCCCCGCCCGCAAGCGCCTTGTGGATGCCGTAGACGCCCATCCAGATTGGGATTTAAAAAAGCTTTCAAAGGCTGCGGATCGGAATCACGCCTACCTCCAGCAATATGTTACTCGGGGAACCCCACGAGTTTTACCGGAGGATGTGAGGATGAAGATTGCAGAATTGCTAGACCGCCCGCCCTCGGATTTTAAGGATGACGGCATCCCTGCCAGCGCGCCGCGCGTTCACAGAGGCGAGCCGGTGTTGACGGTGCCAATATACGACATTCGGGCAAGTGCGGGCGCGGGAGCATTGGTCGAGGACGGGGAGCCGACCGGCTATCAGCCCTACCGCGAACAGGAGCTGAGCCGCCTGACCCGTGCAAGCACGATGGACCTCGCAGTGATCCAGGTGGCGGGTGATTCCATGTGGGAAACCCTGCACGATGGCGACAAGGTGCTAGTGGACCGAACAGTTGCCCGGATCGTGAGGGACGGCATCTATATTCTAGCGTTCGAGGGTGAATTGCTGGTCAAGCGCTGCCAGCGCGATCTGGAAAACGGCGATGTAATCGTAAAATCTGATAACCCGGCTTACGACACATTCAGGATCACGGATGGAGACCGACTCGATGTCATCGGGCGTGTGATCTGGATAGGCCGGGCCCTAGGGTGATGGAGTTTATTCTCAACCCAGATTATTGGCTGATGGCCGCATTTTTCGGCTATCCCGGCGTAGCGATTGTTGTGTTTCCAATGGCCTACTGGAACAGTCGTTCTAAGCAGCTCCGTATGGATAATGTTCATGCGTACGTCTGGGGATGGCTTGCCGCTTTGGCCGACGCGCTGGTTGTTTCCGTCTTCTGGCCTGTCTGGGTTTTAGCGTTTGTTCTCGGGATGATCGGCGCTGTTTTTACCATCATATACAAGCTGCTTGCGGAATAAATAAGAAAATTCCTATTTTCCTATTGACCAGTAGGAAGTTTCCTATCATAGTGTCCTCATCAACAGAGGGCACACAATGTTTCTTACAAAACCCTATTACACGACAGAAACCGCGGTTCGCGTTCGTTCAGACTTCTGGTTTGAAAGCGCAGAGAACCGTAATCTGATCTACCGCACAGCGGTAAGCATTAACGCTGATCCCGAGCATCCCCGTTCTAATCCTCTGACCATCTTCGTGATGGAAAAGGACGACTGCGGGTGTCTCGGGTTTTTTGATATTGCAACTGACACCATGACGCCACGACTGGCGAAGCTGATGGCTGTCGAAGGCATGGCGGACGCAGCATGATCCTTCACGAAGTCCCGCAGCGCATCAAGGAGGCCTACGTCACCAATTCTGAATTGGCTGAGGGCGGGCGGTCTGTGGGCCGCATGGCGGAGCTGGAAATCGCTCGCCTCCTGAATGAATGGCCGACACTGGGCCACATGACGCCAGAAGAGTTTGAGGCAATCGCGCTAGATTTGGAGTCCAAGTCATGACCGTTTTCCAGATGAACATTCGCGAACTTAAGTTCAAAGAGACAAGCCTTAAGTGCCTTGAAGCTGATGCTACGTGGAACGTGCTTGGTAGCGACGAGGGTTCCTATGAAGTTTCACCGCTGAGCCGTGGCGACGATAATATCTATGCTTGGCAAGCTACATACTACACAAGCCATCAAAACGCTTACGGCCTTCCGGTAGATCCAGAATATACCGAGTACGTGACGCGATCAGGCGCAATGCTGGCCTGCCAGAAGCATAACAAAGAGCGCTGCATCGCCATGATTGAGGAGATGCTCGCATGA
>JANSXJ010000285.1 GCA_024743015.1 Hyphomonas sp.
GGTCGCGCTGATTCCAGGCGTGCAGGTCTCGGCCGCCCAACAGAACGTGCCCATCCATCGGCGTCCAGACACCGGTAAGGGTTTGCAGCAGGGAGGACTTGCCGACACCGCTCGGCCCGACAATGGCCAAAACCGAACCGCCCTCCAGGCTCAGGCTGAACCGTGGCAGGACGGGGTTTTGTGCCCCCGGATACCAGACCTCCAACTGGTTGAGCTCCAGCTTCGCATCAGGTCGCGGCATCGGGGTGTACTCAACCTGCATGGCGAGCGGGTTCGCAGCGCGCTCTGAAACACTCGCCCAGGATTTGCGGGCGCGGATGATTTGTCGCCACATCCCGACGCATTGGTCGATGGGTGCCAAGGCGCGCCCCATCACGATTGACCCGGCAATGATCACACCCGGTGTCGCTGCATGCTGCAGAACGAGCCACCCGCCAAGGCCCAAGGCTGCCATCTGTAGAGTTTGACGAATGCCGCGCGTGAGGGCCCCGAAAAAGTTTGAGGATTTGGCCGTGCCGAGCGAAAGCTGGTCTGCCATGGTCTTCCGGGTTGACCAGCCGAGAAAGGCCTGGCGCGCCATCCCCATGCTGACAATCGCCGACTGCTGCCGCGCCAGCCCTGACGCGAATTCCTGCGACGCGCGCTCAACCGCCTGAGCTGTCTTTTCGGGCTCGCGAGTCGAGAGCTCAGCCACAATCGTGATCAACAATAAGAGACAGGCGCCGCCGACGCCAAGCCAGCCGAGCAGGGGGTGAATCAGATACAGGACCAGAATGAAGAGCGGCGTGAAGGGCAGGTCGAAAACCGGCAGGATCATTCCGTTTGAGTAAAAGGATTGAACCACCGAGAGGTCTGACAGGTCTTTCTGCAAAGATCCGTCAGCTCTCGCTTCCGCAAAATTGACATTGAACAGACGCTCGCCGAAACGGCGCTGGAGCCACCTTGCTGCGAGCGCCAGTGTGTGACGCCGCGCGCTTTCCGCGAACACGTATGTGACCATCAGTCCTGCCGCCAATCCCGAAACCAGCAGCAATGTGTCGAGCGAGCCAGATGTCAGCACCCGATCATAGACTTGCAGCATGTAGAGCGGCGATACCAGCAGCAGGATATTAACGGAAACAGAGAAGAACGCCGTTACCAGGATGAAGGATTTCAGCCCTGTCTCCGGTGGCATGTTTTCAATGCCCGGAACTTGGGTCTCTGGAGACACCTGGGGATATGGCTGACGACCTGAGGCGCCTTTTGGGTCTGCTTGAGGGCCGGTCGGCGCCGCCTTTGACGCGCTCATTTGCACTGCTCGCACGGGGTCATCGCCGGAACGGTCCACCCGTCTCGCGCGGCGCGTGTCCTCGTCCTTGAGATTGGTTCGCCCGCCACTCTTGGTTCCCTCAAAAAAGCACGAACTTCGCTGCGATGGAGAGACAAGTTCCCAACTCAGCAAGGTTCGTGAATTGACCAGCACTCTAGAAGAGGCACACGGTCAGTCATTCTCCCATCGTCTCAATTTATGTGCGGAACCTGAACCGCTCGCTTGGCGAATGAAGCCGCGCCAGATGGTGCATTTTCGAGGAAGCGCCGTCTTTGAAATCTCAAAACTTCAATGAAATCATGTGCGTTTTTGGACGCTGGGAGAATAATTTTGCGAGGGGGTTGCTCTGGCAGTTTACATATGTAACACGAAAGCAACGAGATTGGTTCCGCGTCTGGAGTAACACTGAATGAAACGCACTTTCCTCGTCGGGTTGGCGGTCAGTCTTCCCCTCTCTGCACCCGCACAGACCCTAGACCAGCCCGACGAGGATTCACGCACATTTACGTCTTCGGACTTTCAACAATTCGCACCGCGCACCGCACTGGACATGGTCTCTCAGATTCCCGGTTTCAGCATCTCACAAAGCGATGAAGAACAACGCGGGTTTGGGCAGGCTGACGAAAATGTCCTGATCAATGGCCAGCGCATTTCATCAAAATCCACCTCCGCCAGAGATGCGCTCTCCCGTATCCCTGCGGAGAATGTCGAGAAGATCGAGATCGTCGATGGCGCGCAACTGGATATTCCCGGCCTGAACGGTCAGGTTGCGAATGTTTCGGCGACGTCCAGCGGCATTTCAGGGACCTGGAGCGTTCACCAAAGATATCGCGAACATCTGGAAGCCGGTGTCCGCTGGGCAGAGATCTCCATAAACGGCCAGAACGGCGATCTTGGCTGGTCCCTGACACTTGAGGCTGAGCCGGGACGCGGCGGCGCTGCGGGGCGCGAGAACATATTTGATGGCTCGGGAAACCTGACCCATTTCCGCGAAGAACGTGCCCGGTTCCTCAACGAAAATACAAGCCTCAGCGGTAGCCTCGCCTGGACGCCGAGCAATGGTCACATCGCCAATCTGAACGCCGAATACAGCGTCTCGGAACCAGATGAACTCGAAACAAGCTCTGAGTTTCTGGCCGACGGCACATTGCTCAGCCAATCCGAATTCAAGTTCAATGAAGACGCGTGGGAAGGCGAGATTGGTGCGGATTACGAATTTGGTGTCGGCCCTGGGCGCCTCAAGCTGATCGGTTTGCAGCGTAACGAACACACGCCCGTCACGCTGCAATTTCTGCAAGCGAATGTGGATGGCACGAACGTCACGAATGATCTCTTCGCGCGTACGACGGATGAGAGTGAAAGCATTCTGCGCGGTGAGTATAGCTGGGCCGGGAAGAACAATTCCGACTGGCAGATCTCCCTCGAAGGGGCCTTCAATTCCCTGGAAAACGAGTCAGATTTTTTCACCGGAACGACCCTGGAGTCAGCCCCGAACCGGACCGTGATCGACCCCGGAACACGCGTCGAGGAAAAGCGCGCCGAAACCTTCATCACACATGGTCGCCAGCTGAATCAGAAGATGCGGCTGCAAGTCTCCCTCGGGGCCGAACAGTCGGAGATTTCCTCCGATGGCGCAGGCGGGCAGACCCGTACGTTCACCCGTCCCAAAGGCAGCGCATCACTGGCCTGGGATGTTGACGACGATCTCAAACTCAATGCATCGGCCGAGCGCCTCGTCGGACAACTCGACTTCTTCGATTTCGTCGCCAATATCGATCCGAACAATGGCGATGATAATGTTGGAAACAGCGACATTGTTCCTGATCAGCGCTGGCGGTTTTCCGTAGAAGCGGAAAAGGACTTTGGCAGCTGGGGCGCGCTCACCGCCGAGATTATTTATGATGAGATTGAGGACCTGATCGACCAGGTTCCAATCGGAAATGGCGAGGGTCCGGGCAACCTGGACAATGCCTCCCGCATCGCCTTCGAGCTCGATGGCACGTTGATGCTCGACAATTTCGGCTGGAAAGGCGCGCAGCTTGAATATCAGACGTCGCTGCAGGACACATTCCTCGAAGACCCGGTGACGGGCGAGACCCGCGACTTCAATGGCTCACGCATCCATTTCTACGAAGTCAATCTGCGCCACGATATTCCCAACACCGATCTCGCCTGGGGGATCAATTATGAGAACTTCCTCGAGTCTCCACAGTTTCGCCGTGACGTTCGCATCAATTTCTCTGAACCAAAGGGATTTGTATGGGGATTTGTCGAACACAAGGATATTTTCGGCATGACCGGAACGGCCTTTTTCGGAAACCTGATCGACACCGACTCCAAAGTGACAAGAGTGTTTTACGATCCCGATCGCAATGGCCAGATTGACCGGGTCGAAGATCGGATTCGCAACTTTGGCAGTATTCTTACGCTGCGATTGAAAGGGACATTCTAGTCCTGCTGCAACCGCCCGATCCGGCGAATCTCCCAGCGCAGATCAACGCCTGAATGCTCCAGGACGCGCGCGCGCACTAATTCTCCAAGTGCCTCAATATCTGCGGCGGTGGCCTCGCCCGTATTGATCAGAAAGTTGCAATGTTTCTCGCTGACCATCGCGCCGCCGACGCGCAGACCTCGGCAGCCCGCGGCGTCGATCAGCTTCCAGCTTGAACGTGCATCAGGCGTCCCGGGTGGGTCCGGATTGGCGAAGGTCGACCCGCCTGTCTTGTCTTTTATTGGCTGAGTGTCGGCTCGGCGCTTTTGGTGCGCTGCGATCTCTTCTGCCAGAGTATCAGGATCTGCCAAGCCGTTCCCTTCAAGATGCAGCTGCGTGACGACAATATTGCTGGCAAAATCGGTATGGCGATAGGAAAAGCCGATATCTTTCCGCTGCAAAGTCACCGGCTCGCCCGCGCGGCTTATGCCATCGACAGCGATCACGACATCGCTGAGCTCGTGTCCATAGCACCCGGCATTCGTGCGCACTGCCCCGCCAATCGATCCTGGAATACCGGAGAGAAATGAGAGACCACCAATCCCAGCCTTGGCGGCCGCCTTGGCGACATTGAGATCCAGCGCTCCGGCACGCGCGCTGACCGTCGTACCATGGTGTTTGACCTTGCCCCAATAAGCGCCCATCAGACGGATCACGACGCCTTCGATCCCGCCATCGCGCACAATCGTATTTGAGCCCACCCCCAGGACTGTCACGGGGACAGCTTCCGGCAGGGCTTTCAGAAAGGCCGCAAGATCGGCGTCATCTGCGGGAAGGAACAAGGCATCCGCAGCGCCGCCGACGCGGAACCAGGTATAAGGCGCCAGCGGCGCGTTTGTCAGCAATTTGCCCCGCGGTTGCGGCAGCGCCTCAAGATCAAAAGCCATAAGCTGCCCTAACCCGCCCGCGCATCCGAGCAAAGGGGGCAAGACAGATCAAGCGCGGTCTCTGATTGCCTGGGGTGATTGTTTAGAATGTATAGCGCAGTCTGAAATGAGCGCTCGCTTCGGTCTCGTATTGCTGGGCAAGCAGAGCGCCAGACGTCGCCGCCAATCGACTGCTATCGGGCGGATTGAACACCCCTACTCCGATCGCGGCATTTGCCGACCAACCGGTTTTGGCAGACCCGGAACGAACGCCCAATCCAATA
>JANSXJ010000314.1 GCA_024743015.1 Hyphomonas sp.
CTGATGCTCGCCGATGAAGGGCGCGGCATGATCTATCTACCCTTCCTGAATTATGCGGATGGCAGCCTCGATCCGGTCAGGACCATGCTGGAAAGCCCGGCCAGCTTGCCAGGCTTGTCCGATGGCGGGGCGCATGTCGGAATGATCTGCGATGGCTCTTTTCCAACCACGTTGCTCACCCACTGGACCCGGGATCGTACGCGCGGCGAGAAACTGCCGCTCGAGTTTGTGATCAAACGTCAATGCCGGGATACGGCAGCCTGGGTGGGGCTGAAGGATCGCGGCGTGCTACAGCCGGGCTACCGCGCGGACCTCAATGTGATTGATTATGACGGGCTGCGATTGCACACGCCGCACATCGTCCATGATCTTCCAGCCGGCGGACGGCGTTTGATGCAGCATGCGGACGGCTATGATGCAACCGTGGTGGCGGGGCAGGTGATCCAGCGTCAGGGAGAGGCGACAGGCGCCAAGCCGGGACGTTTGGTGCGCGGTGCACGGGCGCTCTGAGTGTTTGATTGAGATCCGTCGATACCTGCGAGGCAGGTATCCAAGGACGGTAAGAGCCACTCGTTCAGGGCGACACGCAAAGGCCCGGGTCACCTGCCTTCGCAGGTGTCGACGGAGATTGGCACTATGAAAGTATATCGATACGGCTAGCCAGCTTGTTCCATCGCCTCGCGGCGCTTCTGAGCAGCGGATTTCTTCACGCTTTCAGAACGCAATTGCCCGCAGGCTGCAAAAATATCGCGGCCGCGCGGGGTGCGGATCGGGCTCGCATAACCGGCGCGGTTGACCACTTTCGCGAAGGCTTCAATTGTTTCCCAGTCCGAACATTCATAGGGGCTGCCCGGCCAGGGATTGAACGGGATCAGGTTGATCTTGGCCGGCACGCCGCGCAGCAATTTCACGAGATCACGCGCTTCGGCGAGGCTGTCATTCACGCCTTTCAGCATGACATACTCGAACGTGACGCGTTTTGAGTTGCCAAGCTCCGGATAGGCCCGGATCGCCTCAAACAGGGTCTGCAGATCATATTTGCGATTGATCGGGACGATCTCATCGCGCAAGTCATCGCGCACGGCGTGCAGCGAAATTGCCAGCATGGCCCCGGTCCGCTCGCCGAGTTCCGGGATTTTCGGGGCGACGCCAGCGGTTGAAACCGTGATCCGGCGACGGCCAATGGCGATGCCATCCCCGTCGCTGATCGTATCAATCGCTTCGGCGACATTATCGAGATTATAGAGCGGCTCGCCCATCCCCATGAAGACGATATTGGTCAGGCGTCGATTTTCCATGCTGGCGGGCCATTCACCGATTTCATCGCGCGCGATCAGGATCTGGGCGACGATTTCCTGCGCCGTCAGATTGCGTACAAGCTTCTGGGTGCCGGTATGGCAGAACGTGCAATTCAGCGTGCAGCCGACCTGGCTGGACACGCAGAGCGCACCAGACTTGCTGACATCGGGAATGAAGACGCTTTCGCCTTCAACACCCGGCTGGAACCGGGTCAGCCATTTCTGCGTGCCATCGACGGAGACCTGATGGTCAGCAATCTCCGGACGTTCGAGATGATAGGACTGGCTGAGCTGCTCGCGCAGATCCTTCGCCACATCGGTCATCTCCATGAAGTCCTGACAGCCCATATGGTGCGCCCAGCGACGAATTTGCTTGGCGCGCATGCCTGCCTGCTTCGGTGGCACCCCGAACGCCTCCATTTCGGCCTTCAGCGCAGGTAGGGACAAGCCCGCCAGCGATTTCGGAGCGGGCGCCGCGTCTGGGCGTTTGGAAAGATCGAGCTCAACTTTCATGCTCGCGCCTATATCAGACCCTCAAATGAAATGCACCCGCCAGCCTTCAGCCAGCGGGTGCATGAATTGAATGGGCTGGAACGTCTAGCTGAAGACGCCAACATCATGACCGCCCTTGGGGTCAGCGCCATACTTGTTCGGACCAACGGTGCCGGGCATTGCGAACCAGATGATCTGTCCAAGGCTGGCCAACATTCCAACCAGTGGAATGAAGCCGAGCAGGATGAATACGAGCACCAACCATCCTGTCTGGTTGAGATCGTGGAACCTCCGCACCATAAGCGCGATGTTCGGGATGATGATGGCCAGATAGGCAAGTCCCAGGATGCCGATGAGAAGCATGCCGATCGGGTTGATATCACCGCCGCCTGCAACCCCGCCAAGCATGACGGCAAGTACACCTCCGATCCCGAAGAAAATGATCAGGGCGAGAACCACCCACCAATATTCAGATCGACGCGAGCGCCCCTGAAAGTCAGTATAGCGTTGAAAGAAAGTTCGTATTGCTTCGCCAAATCCCATAAGTATCCCTCCGATTTGTTGTCGGAGTGTCTCATAACTAGTGTTGGACGGCAACAATCGTCTTTGAAGGGAGCGGCTTAGGCTGCTTCTGTCTTTTTGCCAGAGAGGTCGCGTTCAAACGCGCCGCGCAGGTCGCGCGATGGTTTGATGGCGTCAGAGAGACCGGCCAGGTTTTCGCCTGTCCCTGCAAACAGGAAGGCCTCTGGCAACAAATGTGCGCTAAACGTCTCGATGACTTGACGTTTCGCACCGGGCGCCAGCCCGGACAGGACATTGCAGCACATGATGATATCGAACTGACCGAGGTCGCGCCCGGATTCCAGCAGATTGTGTCGCCGAAAGCTCACGGCATCCTGAACCTCTGACTTGATCGACCAGTCGCCATTGTCGCGGCGGTCAAAGTTGGTCAGCAATCGATGGATGGACAGGCCTTTCTGAACGTCAAAATGGCCGTAAACGCCTTGCTTCGCGGTTTCGATGCATTGCGTGGAAAGATCGGTGCCGACAATTTCAATCTCGGCATTCGCGAGCGGCGAGCCGACGGCTTCTCGCAACAAAATGGCGAGCGACCAGGCCTCTTGCCCGGTAGATACGCCAGCGCACCAAACGCGCAAGCGCCCGGTTTTAGAGTGGCTTAAACGCTTCGGGAGGGCTTGCCCGACAATCTTGTCCAGCAGCTCGCGATCGCCAAAGAATTGTGTAGACTTTCCCGTCAAAGCCGCTGCGACTTCCTGTTCGAATCGCGGATTGGGGCGGGCTTTCAGACAATGAACCAGATCATCGAGCGTCGCGAAATTTTCCCGGCGGGCAATTGTGCTAAGGCGCGCTTCCAGAAGATAGGCTTTGGACGCAGGGATGTTTTGCCCACTCTGGCGGAGGGCAAGATCTGCAAGTTCGTTGAAAGTGGTTTCTTGCATAGTCAGGTGGACCCTTCGAGACGCTCAAAGGTTACTAAGAACGGCAATTTCATTAAGAAATTGCTTCAGACCAATCCGACTTCTGCGAATTTGCTTTCTACAATATCCGCGTCGAACGGCTTCATAATATACTCATTAGCGCCGGCACGGATGGCCTCGCTGATATGCTCTGAATCGTTTTCATTGGTGCAGAACACAACGACCGGGTCCTGGCCCTTCTCTTCGCGGCGCAGCGCCCGCAGGAAATCCAGGCCATTCATGACCGGCATGTTCCAATCCAGCAGAATGGCGTCGGGCATCTCAGCACGGCACATTTCCAGCGCCTGAGCGCCGTCCGAAGCTTCTGAAACCGAGAAGGAAAGGTCTTTTACGATACGGCCCGCAACCGTGCGAACAACGCGGGAATCATCAACGATCAAACAATGTTTCATGAGCACCAACCAGAAATTGCAAGCACCAGTATGGTCGGCCTTTACTTAACAGTCGGTTAGCCTTCGGCGCGAAGCCCCTTGGCCATGAATGTGATGCACTCTTCCTCCGCAGTGGCAGAGATGGTCCCGCCCAGGTCGCTGGCGACCATTGTTGTGAAAAGCGGCTGGATCGTGCGCGCTGACCAGCCTTCTTCCGGAATGTTGCCAGCGAGCGTTGCTTCGACAAAATCCGACAGGCGCGCCCTCGGGCCTTTTGCTTGCGCCGTGATCGCCAGTCCGTCCGGCTCATTATGTACCCGCAGTGCGACGACACCGCCGCGCGGAATGGCTGCAGTGGCTATGATGACGAGGTTCATCAGCACCCGTGCATGGCCACAACTGAAATGCTCCGTCTCGATTTGCCACTCGACGCTGGGCTTGTGGCTTTCCATGAAGCCCTCGACAATCTGGCGCACTTCGTGTCGATCGGCGGCTGTGTCCGACAGCCCCGCCGATCCGAAGGCATAACGAAGCAATTGAATGCGCGCTGCGGCGGACTCGGCACCATTCTGCAAGAGTTGCTCGGCTTGGGCTTTCATTTCTGGATCGCCTGGCTCTTCGAGCAGCTCAAGCGCAGAATTCACCGATGCAACCGGCGAAATCAGGTCGTGACAGATGCGCGAAGCAATAAAGGCGGCAAGACGGGACGGTTCGATCATTTCTCAACCCCAGAAGACTCAATCATCTCTATCTAGCCGATTCGTCGGCTTGTGACGTGATTATTCGTTTAGGTCTTCCGGGCGATCAATATCATCATATCCATCACGCGCGCTCTTGAAGGTCAGAAAGAACAATCCCCCGGC
>JANSXJ010000294.1 GCA_024743015.1 Hyphomonas sp.
CGCCTGGCTCACGAAACGCTTATCGTCCATTGGCAGCGATTGAACGATTTGGTTGGGACGCTGCGCAGTGATCTGCAGGTTCGCGATTGGCTCGACCCCCAGGCAAGGCACTGGGCCGATGGCGACAAGGATGATGCCGACCTGATCCGAAACACGCAGCGGCTGGCAGCGGCTCGACAAGCCATTGAACAAGGCGTTGTTCCGATCAAACCCAGCACGCAGGACTTCGTGACCGCTTCCGAAGAACATCTCCAGCAGCAACGGGACGCGCAGTCAGCGCGCGGGCAACGAGATCGCCGCAATCGGTTGCTTGCTGGCGTTGCGGCGGCTCTGACCGTCAGCGCTGGCTTTGGGGCATGGGCTCTATTCGAGCGCAATCAAGCCGACAATCAGGCCAATCTGGCGCAACTTGCCATTGAACGGGCCGGAACGGAGGCCGCCCTGGCCGCAGAGCAAGCGGCTCGTGCCGAAGACGCCGAACGCGCAGCTGAACAAGCCCGGGCACTCCAGGAACACGCAGAAGTGGCGTCAGCCGACCTCTTACGGATGCTGAATCTGCGTGACGTTCAGGATGCCACCGCGTTGGCAACCGAAGGCCGAAAAGATCTTGCTCTTCTGTGGCTGCATCATTCATTCGAACGCCTTCTCGACGCGGATTTCTTGGGCAGCAATGAATTCAGGAAGGAGCGCGAGGAAAGCATCATAACGCTGGACAGCATTCTGCGCAGGGCGGCTGCGGAGAGCCGATACGAGATACCCGGCGACGCCGTCGGCTTCGGGCTGAGAAATATGCTGTATTATCAGGTCCCATCGCAGAACACGCTTTGGCGGGCTCAATTGGCAGGTCCTCCGATCAATATCGGCTCACTCTCCGGGCGTGTGCTGGAGGTTTATGATCTGCTGGCCCCGTTAGGCGCCGTGCTGGCAACCAGGAACGACAATCAGCTCGTCTTTCGACGTTTCGATCCATCTGAAAGACCTGGGGAGATTTTGTTGACGGTACCGAGTCAGCAGACCAACCCCGAATGGGACATTTCGATGGGGCCAGATGGAGTTGCGCTGATTCGTGAGCGCGCACCGGAAGAGGCACTGCGCAATGATCCCGATGTTGTACCCCCGGTCTTTCTGGCGCGCCTTGATGAAGGCAAAACGGAACGCCTCAGTGATGACGGAAGATATTGGCTTAACGCCGGCGAAGGGGGTGTTTCATTTCTCGAGGCGAGTCTGGAAGAAGATGCCGAGGCTGCGGAGAGCCTGGGAGTTAGGAGCGTCCTAAATCGCGACCATATTGGCTTGGGTGGCGATTACACACAGTGCCTCGGCGCAGATGCGGCAAGGGATCAAGCTCCCTTATATGAACGGGCCATTCGATCTGTTGCCGACTTCGCCAATCGCATCCGGTGCGATGCCGAGGGCGACTATCTGGCTATTTCCGCGGAAACTAACACTAGCAGAGGTCCAGTTGACCGCCTGCATCTGGTCGACGTCCGCGCTTTGGCGGAAGGAGAGCAGAGGCAAACCGAGATCGCGAAGCCCTACAACTTCGCGTGGGGCATCAGTTTGTTTGCCTTACCAGAGCAGCATTCTGCCGAGCTGGTCCACTACAACGCAGGAACAGTCTCCCTGACCAAATATGTCGGCGAGCCCTCGCGGACGCTCACGCTTCCGCGCACGATTGAGACCGCTGTCGCATTGGGGCAGGAGCGTGCCGCGATCATTATGTCCCAAGGTGTTGGCACCCAAGACACCAAGCTGCTCAGTATCGTCGATTTCAAGGCTGCCGATGACTTCGGCAAGACGATGCTGCCACGGAAAACGGAACCCTTGGAAGCAGCGTCCGCCGTTGGACAAATGTACGGTTTACGGGATTATGACGATCCCCAAAGGCAAAACTGTGTGGATTTCTCAGAACAAGCCGATTGGACCGCGTCGGACGCGTCGATGGTTACGGTATCGTCGCCAGCAGGCGACGCAGACGTGCCACGCGCGTGGCTGCAGCAGAGCAATTGTATCAAGATTTCGCCGTCGGGGGAGTTCGCCGCGCTTTGGGCAGACGGCGCGCTGAACGTTCTGGAAACGCAAAACAGCACAACAATTGCAACTTATGAGATCGATCGGAAGCCGAGAGACTTCGTTTTCTCCGAATGCTGTGGAGCCGGCCTTCTGATCACGGAGGCAAACGCCGTTGTGCACAAGCCCATACCGTCTTTCTCGACAACCCTCGATGTCGATGGCGCCGTGATAGCGAGGGGGTATCCGAGAGATACCGAGCCAGCGTATCCGCTTCTGCTTGCCGACGGCCCGATCGTGAGCATTGATGTGTCACCTGAGGAATCACGCTTGCTCTATACCGTTGCCACAGGCACGGGCACGCTGGAAACGCGCCTTCATTCCATGGAGCCTAACCTAACTTGGAAGACGCTCGGCGTCTCTTCCAACTTCCTGGACAGCTACTTCATCGACGAAGACACCATCTCTTATTGGAACCCCTCCCGATCATATATTTACGAGATTCCGCAGCTGTCTGAGGCAAAGAGCCTTATCGCGGGGGCTTTGAGCGTGCATTGCAGGTTACGGGGAGATCGGGCCGAGACATCTGATTGTTTAAATTGATGTAATCACGCGACCCCTCGGATATTGTTTGGGGCTGGCGATAGAGCCTTTCTCAGCTGTCCGGATCAGGCCCTGAACGAGAAGCTCTTCGGACAGAGCGCCGGAGCCGGCCCGCCACACTAGACGAGTATGCAGTCCCCTTTGGGATGCGCGCCAGCACATAGCGGCGACTCCGTCGAAACTGATCGCATACGATCTCGCCGAACAGAGCGGTATGGCCGGGCCACCCGCCCGGCTGTCTCCACCGTACAAGACCCGCGCTCCGAAAAAACCGTTTCACCCCTCTGCTGAAGAGAACCATCAGCAAGCAGATGGCGCTTTCCTGTCGACTCCTTCCTGGCCCGACAGGCCAACATGCCGCTGCTCGACCACAAAGAACACGGGAGTGGGACCAAATGAAACTGAAACGAACAATCACGGGTTTTCTGGTCGCCAGCGCATGCTGGCTCATGCCCGCCCAAGCCAGCGAGGTCTTCGTTGACGTCGAGAACCTCGCCGACGGCCGTGTTTATGTAGATGTGAAAGTCATCAAGAACGTTCTCGACCCGCTGAAGGATATGGCAAGGGGCTCCGGCACTGGCCTGGACGTTGGAGTGATTGAGCGGACTTTCAACAACGCTCGCCAAGAATGCAGTCAGGCCGCCCTGGCTTTCTACAGTGCCAGCGAGCTTGTCGACCACCTCTATCAAAGCCAGACGGGCATGCGCATCGCACTCGATGGCGGCGGTAGGCCACTTGCCAGCATTCTGGCAAGCGTCAAGCATTTCGGCTCCGCTCGCCCGGCAGACCTGAACGACTATCAGCTAGCCTCCGTGGAGGTCGCGTCCCATGCGGGCTGTTCAGCGCAGGTTCTCGACCGGGTTCAACGCGCCATCACTTCCGGCAAGGTGTCGTATGATGCTGAGACCGATGCTTGGCTCCGCGACGCAGCGGCATGGCACATGAACTACATGAACCTTTGGGGCCAGTTTAATCTCAGTGCATCGACCGGCCGGAAACTCTTCTAGCCGGCACCGGCGCCACTCGGCGCTCGGATACCAGTCCCCCATAGCTTACGAAAGGAGCCAGGCTGAACAGCCAGAATCTACTAGCGTGTAACCGTCCACGAAACCGGGGGAACTCCAGACGGACAAACATCGCGCGGCATCGATGTAGGTCCAAAATCAAGCGGATACAGAGAGATGGTATCGGAGATCAGTCAGTTGACGCAGAATTGATCAGCGCCAACGCCTCCGCCATCGCTGTGCGAAAGTCCGGTCGAGCATAGAGATCATTATGGCCCGCATCGGCGATCGTGCGGTCGAAAACGAGAGCAGGAAACGCCTGCCGGACCGCATTGGTCCGCCGAGGCGGAATGATCCTGTCACGCGCCGCGGCGATCACAGCGACCGGAGTGGTTAGGCCACGGAGGTCTTCAGCGGGAGACATGTGATGACGCAGCAGCCATTGCACCGGTGCCCAAGGATAATGCGCGCGTACAAGCGCTTTCAGCGAATCGAACGGGCTCACCAGGATCAGGCCGGCAAGCGGTCGACGGCTTGCGAGATGTGCCGCAACGCCGGACCCGATGCTGAAACCGACGGCGACGACGCGTTCGGTCCCCAGGTTTGCAACGACATAATCGTAAAGGATGGGCGCGTCTGCCAGCAGAGCGGCAGCGCTCGGACTTCCGCTGCTGGGCTGATAGCCCCGGTAATGAAAGGCAACGACCTCCACGTCGGGCAACAGGTCGTGAAGGTAGGCAGCGAGATTGGCAGCGTTCCAGGCATTGCCGCCAAAGCCCATGACAACCAACCGTTCTTCGGAGGCAGCTTCCTCTGGCACGATGTGCACGCCGTGGAGGCGAACGCCGTCTGGAGTTTCAACCTCAAGCTGGGTGGCATGCGCCGGCAGGACGGCCGGGTTCGCCGACGCCATTCTGGTCGGAAACAGCATGTGAGTCTGAGCGACATACATGATCGCAACGACGGCGACATAGGTCGCAGCCAGCATGCCAATCAACTTGAAAAGCCACATGCCAACACCCCGCACGATCGTCCTTTCCATGTGGTTCTGTTGCCTGCGATGCGATCAAGAATTCCATTCGCCGGCGCAAACGGCAACCGAGCCTGGAAGTGGTCAATGCCTTGGCCGCTTTACGCCA
>JANSXJ010000373.1 GCA_024743015.1 Hyphomonas sp.
CCGGGGGGGGCGGCGGCGCGCCCCGTGTGCATCGCTGGCGACAACGTCAACCATGCCTTGCTCCAGCATGTGCATTGCCCATCGTTCGGCGCGGCGCCCGAAGTGACCGAGAATCGAACCCGCCGTCAGCTGCATCAGAACACCTGCTGAATAGAGGGCTTCAATGATGTCAAAATGGCGGTCGATCCAGCGCAGCCTTTCCGGATGGGTGAGGATCGGCCGATAACCCGCGTCACGAAGCGTCCGAGCATACGGCACCAGATTTGGGGTCAGGATGTCATGATCGGGTTCCAGCAAGAACGCATTTGAACCGTTGAGCGTTGGAACATCGCCCGATCGAAGCCCCTCCAAGACGCCGGCCTGCAGGTGAACGTCGGCACCGATGACCAGCTTGAGTTTGATTTGGTGATCATCGATCGCGCTCTGAAGGGAGGCCGTTTGACGTGCGACATCCATGCCCCTTGTCGCGAATTTGGGCGGCCAATGGTGCGGGGTGCACGCCATGACCGTTACCCCGTCACTGGATGCCAAGCGCGCCATCTCCAGCGCTTCGAACTGGTCACGCGCGCCGTCGTCGATGCCAGGCAGTATGTGCGAATGCAGGTCGATCATTCCGACCTTTGGGCGGAAGACTGTCCGGCTAAGCCAGCCGGACGCGATTCCCACCTGATGGGCGCATCATGGACTCGCGCTGTCTTCACCCAGTCCAACAAGGAGAATACCACCCACAACAACGCCACCGGCGCCCAGAGCCAAAACAGCGTTTCCGTCGCCGCCCGCCGATTGTTGCGTCCCTTCGACCGGCTGCACATTCATGTTCTCGGCGCGCACGCAGATATCACCATCCGCGCCAGCAGGTGTAGACAGCAGCATTCGTTGGTTCTGACCCAATCGCACCCTGCAGCCGTCCGACACAGCAATCTCGGTGCTCGCGCCGAGACCGGTCTGCACCTCGGCATTTGCCGTCAATGACTGGCCCACACTCACCGGTGGACGCCCCTGCGACGTCACCTGACTCACCAAACCAACGACCGCAACAACGGTCGCCACCGCGCCTTCATCGGGCTGTGATGTTACGCACCCGCAACCAGCAAATGGGTCAACCGGAACGGACGCAGCCGTGTCGACATCTTGCGCCAAAACGCTCGTTGTCATCACGGTGAAACAAGCCGCTGCGGCCAGACACTTTATGCGCATAGTATCGCCCCTGATCCCTACTTCCGCTCTTTATAGCAGGATACTGTTGCAAATCAACGAAATCGCGATCGAGAAGACGCTCAAAGTTTGTCGTCGGCGCACGGCGTTTCGTCATCGAAACCAGAGCGGGCGCCATCAAGCCGGCCCTGCAACCCCAAATCGCGACCAGTTATCCAATAGGCAGCGATTGAGATCACACCGCCCCAGTCGATACCGCTCTGGCAAAGAAATCATCAATACTCGGGAACATACGCCAAATTGAGCCACACTATGATCATATGAATCAAATACTTAAGGTCACATGCGGCTCAAACAAAAAAACGATCATTGCGGCTGGTGACGCAACAACAACAGCCCAAAACGAAATCGCTCGACTCTCACGTGTTGCACAACGGCAACTCTCACACAGTAATTTGTTCCTCCCGACACAATTCGGCTCCAGCAACAGTTCGCCATATGGACGATAAGGCGGTGGCGAGTGTATTCGTGTTCACAGTCTTTTACGATCAGGGGAGCGGCGTGACGCCGACGGGAATATGAAGAAGCAACATCTTTACGCGGCGACCGCATCAGCATTGCTGTTGGCGGCCGTGATCAACCAATCGCATGCCGCCGACGTGTTTCTCGAAGAGCCCCAAGGTGTCTGGAGTGGCTTTTATGTCGGCGCCGCCGTCGGCACCGGCGCGGTCAACCATGACGCTGAATTGCTCGGGATCGTCGGCTTTGACGGCCTTGGTGGCGAGGGCTTTTTCGGTGAGGTCACCGTCGGCTACGACCATCTTCTGCAGAACGGCTTGCTGCTCGGCGCCGCCATCAATGCTCGTTACGGCAATATCGGACCGACGCTGGATGGCAGTTTTGACATCGTTGAAACCGATCCTACCATTTTGACGACTCTGTTCACGGGCGGTAACGACTTTACTGCTCAAGGCACGTTGGACGGCGAGGTGGTCTCAGACTATGGGTTCGACGTTATTGGCCGTGTTGGCGTTCTGGCGACTCCGCAATCTCTGTTCTATGTGCTTGGCGGCTACAGCTGGCAGAACTTTGATGCGTCGATCGCTCTGCGCGGACAGGCGGACATCGATGGGATTGGCGTCGTGGATATCGATGAAGCCGCTGGGACTGACTGGAGTTCGAGTGGTTTTGTGATCGGCGCCGGCATTGAGACGGCAATAACTGAGCGGGTGCATCTTAAGACGGAATATCGCTATAGCCGCTATGCGAGTGAGGATTTCGGCCTTCCTGGCATCGTAGAGATCACACCCACATTCCACACGGTTACCATGGGCCTGAACTACCGCTTCGGCACGCCGCAGCCGGCAATGACCGCCAGCAGCGTCGACAACTTTGACTGGACCGGTGTGTACGTGACTGCTGCCGGCGGCGCGCAAGCATTGGTGCATGATGTGCAATCTGACTTGCTGCTCGATGATGGTGATACGATCGGCATAGGCGTCAATGGTATCGGGGCCGAGGGCATCCTTGGCGAGATCGGTGTCGGCGCCGACTTCGAGTTCGGCGGCGGCTTCGTCGTCGGTGCACAGGCGTCGGCCCGCTGGGCCAACACCCACACCCGAGCCAACCTCGGACCGCTCTTCGCCGATATCAACGCTGATTTCAGCTATGACATTGTCGGACGCGCCGGCTACAAGACATCGCCGAACACACTCGTCTATGCGCTGGGCGGTTGGTCCCGGCAGGAGTTCAACGTCGAGTTGAACGATACCGAGGTTTTTGATGAAACAGTAGACGGATTCGTTGTCGGCGGCGGCATCGAGACGGCTCTGACAGATCGAATCGTGGCTGGCCTTGAGTATCGCTATGCGCAGTACTCCCAGAATTATGCGCTTCCCGACATTCTCGGTTCAGGCGCGGATTTGAATCTCGGTTTTGATCCGTCATTCCACAGCGGTCGTGCAACGGTGAAGTTCAAACTGTTCTAAACGAAGAGCCGCAGGTCCAAATGTCATGGGCGCTCAGGGGGCAACTCTGAGCGCCCTTCGCTTTTGGCTCGATGAGAGATTTGATGCGGTTCTCGCTCAGTTGGGAACCCCTTGCCAAGCGTGACGACATCGCCGACCGATCGGTCTTGTCGATGCCACGAAGACGTGACTTCCCGCACAAGGCCGCCATACTCTGATTCGACCAAACAATGACAAAGTCGGGCACCGTGGTCTGGGCCGTTGTTCTGCGGCTTATCCACAATGGTTTATGCTGATGGTGAGGCCGCCGCCTGCCCGTTCACGGCAATGCGCTCAATGGACCGATTGCTTTCCCACCTCGCGGTGTCGGCGCGGCAACCGCAAAACCTCTTCGCGGCACAGCCGCTCAACGTTCTTGTGACTGACCCGTCCACCAAGTTCCAAACAGGCCCAGTCGAGCTAGGCGGGTTCACGTTTTGACGGAAGCGTAACCGGCATTGAGGAAATAGTTCTGGCATTCATCGGCGGAGATGGTTGGCACGAGGCGTCCAACATGTTGCCAAGTGTCCTGAACCGTTCGTTTCTGGGCCATGCGCATCCAGTGCTTGA
>JANSXJ010000423.1 GCA_024743015.1 Hyphomonas sp.
CGGATTGACGGATGCGCGTGTAACAAAGGTCGCACAATAGGCATGGCGATCGCACTGTAGTTCGCCCGATCCGGCCGGCATTAAGTCATCGTGACCACCTCAATCTCGGTTAAATCCCCAAAGCATGAGTAATCGGGCTTGGGGCGTAGATGTCGAGCTCCCGTAACATCGGCAGGTTTTAATCTGCAGTTTTTGGGAGATGACTATGAGTTACTTCGTGGGATTGGACGTGGCGCTGCGTTCGTTGACGTTGTGCGTGGTCGACGACAAGGGACGGATCGTTCTTGAACGGGCATTGGACTGTGACATTGGCCAGGTCGCCGATTGCCTTCGGACGTTCGGCAAACCAATCACGATGATCGGCTTTGAAGCCGGAACGATGAGCCAACATCTGTATCATGGCCTGCATGCCCAAGGCTTCAACGTGGTGTGCATGGAGGCCCGGCAGGTGAGTGCCGCCTTGTCTGCCATGCGCAATAAGACCGACAGGAACGATGCGCGCGGCATCGCCCAACTCGTCCGTTCCGGCTGGTACAATCCGGTGCACATGAAGAGCCGGGCCAGTCACTACGAACGCGCACTGATCGCCAGCCGCAAGACGGTGCTGAACAAATGCCTCGATCTGGAAAACGAGATCCGGGGCCTTTTGAAGGCTTTCGGTATCCGTCTTCCCAAGGCAATCAAGCGCTACAACTTCGATCGGGAGGTGCGGACAATCATCGAGGCGGATGATGGCTTGTCTCATGCACTGTTGCCGATGCTGGACGACGCCCACGAGATGTTGTCAGAGGCGTTCGTCGAACTGGATCGTCGCGTCAAAATGGATGCACGTCGAGACCCGGTCTGCGCGCGCTTGATGACCGTGCCCGGGGTTGGCGAAATCACCGCGCTCAGCTTCAAGGCGGCGATCGATGATCCGGGCCGGTTTAGGTCCTCGCGCGATGTCGGCGCCCACTTCGGGCTGACGCCGCGACGGTTCCAATCGGGAGAGATGGACAAACTCGGCCGCATATCTCGGTCCGGCGATGCTGGCGTCCGGGCAAGCCTGTTCTCGGCCGCCAATTCATTGCTGACGCGGACGCGCGCCTATTCCAGCCTGAAGGCCTGGGCGATGCGGTTGATGCGATCGAAGGGACGCCGGCGCGCAACGGTTGCTCTTGCCCGCAAACTCGCCGTCATCATGCATCGCATGTGGGTTGACGGCACGCAATTCCGTTGGACTGCAGGGGAGGCCAGACCATGACCTGACACTTCCAACTCGACCAACGGGATCGTCCTCACCTGGACGAGGTCCGCGGATGAAGTCGATAATGTCTGTGCGCCATCGAGCGCATCCCAAAGCGAGGCTCTCCGCGACCGATCCGACCCATGCCTGCAGCGGCTTATCCAAGATCCGAGCCATCAGACTGCGAAGAGAAGCGTGACCCAGGTGAACACGATCGCATCAAAAAAATCGGAGCTTGACTGATACACCCGATTAGAGAAGCTGCCCTTAGAATGCGCTACCGGAGATTGTGGTTTTGGCGCAAAGCAGATGTCCCAGCGCCTTCCAGAAGGTAGCGAATCAAGTGTTGATTGCCACCTACACCAAGTGGTACTCGGCCCGCTCGTTCACTGAGAGTATACGATAATCATCCAGAAGCAGTCCGTTGGCCTTGCCGAAGCCGCCAACGACCCTCGTCACCGGACCAGCTCAATTGTCGCATTGGAAGGGGTCGACGAGCGGGCAGAGATGGTCTAGTCTTCCTCAAACTACTTGTAGGAGATGGGCGTATCTTGAGGGAACGCGTCGCCATTGATCTTTTCTGCGGTTGTGGTGGCATGTCAACCGGGGCCAAGATGGCTATACCGGATCTACGCATCGCGTACGCGCTCGACATTGATCCGCATGCCACTAAGACTTATCGTGCTGCCCATCCCGAAACCTACGTCGATTGTCGTGACGTAGCGGAGATCGACGCATCGACCATTATTGAGAAGGGTGCGATCGATCAGGTCGACTATCTCTTCGCCGGCCCGACATGTCAGGCCCTTAGCACCATGGGTGCGTTCAACCACAAGGATGATCGCAACCACCTCTTCTTCCATTTCGCGCGCCTCCTGAAGGGCTTGGCCACCAACGGTCGGAGGCCGCGAACGGTCGTGATGGAGAACGTTCCGGGGATCGTATACGGTCGCAACAAGGGGATCGCGCGCGACGTCCTCTGGCTGCTCAAAGACCAGGGCTACGAGGTATGGGCCGATGTGGTGAATCTCGCCACCTTGGGGCTCCCGCAGCTTCGGCACCGCTTCTTCCTTTTTGCGCGCGACGCCGGTCAAGGAATCGTGACCTTGCCACGACCGAGCTACGAGGATGTGCCCGACGGGCCGACGCGATACCGATCGGTCCGGTCGGCGATCGGCGATCTGATTGACGAGCCGTTACGTCCGGACGGTGCTTCGTTCGTCCTATCGGCTCCATCGCCTAGCAAGTACGTCGATAAGCTTCGGGCGTCGGACAGCGCTGTCGCCAACCATTGGGCGTCGCGAACGTCTCCGGTCAACGTCGAACGCATCGCAACCGTTCCTCAAGGCGGGTCTTGGAAGGACATGCCGGAGGAGCTTTTGCCAGAACGACTTCGGCGGGTTCGCATGACCGACTACGGAACTCTTTACGGCCGTCTGCATGAAGAGAACCCGGCCTATACAATATCAGCTAGCTTCGCGAACCTGACATGTGGTTGCTTCGGGCACCCACGAAGGGACGGAGTCCTCTCCGTCCGCGAGGGCGCTCGACTTCAAGGCTTTCCGGACAGCGTCGAGTTCCTTGGACCAAGGAACGCTCAGTATCGCCAGGTCGGGAACGCTGTCCCTCCGTTCGCGATGTCGAAACTAATCGAACATTTGGAAAGCGAAGAGGACGGTGTTCCGGCACGGATCACTGTGCGGTCGCTCGACGGCAACAATCGGCTGCCGCCGATGACATCGCGCTTTCTCAACCGACGCACGGCTTCGGGATATGGCCGGGATGGATACGGTGGGATGACGCACTGGCCAAAGGGATGGGGCCCTCCACCCGCCGAGTTGCCGGATCACAAGGCCGGCTACAGACGGGTCGATGTGGACTTTCGATGGAGACGACGTGACGAGTGGCGGCCCGCGCACGACAGGCGTTTCATAGATGAGATTGCCGATGCTGCCCGCAATCGGCCAAACTTTCGGAACTTCGATCCGACCGA
>JANSXJ010000454.1 GCA_024743015.1 Hyphomonas sp.
ATCAGCGACTTCACTATGGGGGTTATGGCCAGCCCGTTCTATGTCGACCTTGGCTACACGGGAACGACAGTCGGATATGTGCAGGGGCTTCTGGGACCGTGGCCGATTATTGTCGGTGGGTTCGTCGGCGGATTCGTCGCCGTACGTTATAGTCTGATGCCCGCTTTGCTCGCCGGGGCGGTTCTGACCCTGCTGACCAATGGCGCGTTTGCAGGCCTGGCGCTCGCGGCGGGGCCAAATCTGGATATCGTGGCGAACGCGGTCTCAAATGGGGTCGAGCTGCCATCCGATGTCACGGTGAAAACGCCGCCGGTATGGGGATTGATATCCGTCATCGTCGCCGACAATCTCGCTGCTGGCTATGTCGGATCTGTTTTCATCGCCTACATGTCATCGCTGACCGATCGGCAGTTCGCCGCGACGCAGTATGCCTTGCTGAGTTCAGCCTATTCGTTTTTCTGCAAGCTCGCTGCAACGACCACGTCGGGACCGCTCTCGGAAGCCATCGGTTGGGCTGGCTTCTTCTCGGTGACAGCTTTGTACACGCTGCCGCCGGCCATTCTGATCCTGATCGTCATGCGTTACGGGCCGGACAATGCCAAAGGCATTCGTCCGGACGATTAGCTTCGGTAGAAGCGCCGATCAACTAAGCCCCAACCTGATCGATATCGAAGGCTGCGACGGTGGCGAGGTTGACGATATCGTTGACCGTTGCCCCAAGTGAGGCGATTTGTACCGGCTTGGACATGCCGAGCAGGACCGGACCGATAATCGTCGCGCGGGACATACCTTCAAGCAGCTTGGTCGAGATTGAGGCCGAGTGAATGGCCGGCATGATCAGGACGTTCGCCTCACCCGACAAACGGGAGAACGGGTAAAGCACCTTGTGCATCGGGTTGAGTGCCACGTCCGCAGCAATGTCACCCTCATACTCAAAATCGCAATCATCGCACGCATCCAAGATAGCGACCGCATCGCGGACTTTCTCAGAGCGTTCACCCATCGGGTTGCCAAAAGTCGAATAGGACAGGAAGGCAAGGCGCGGGACAAAGCCGAGGCGCTTCACGGCCTTGGCGGCCTCCTTGGCGATGCCTGCGAGTTGTTCGCCGTCGGGCAATTCATTGACGCTGGTATCCGCAATGAAAATTGTCTTGCCGCGATTGATCACCATGGACATGCCAATCACGTCAGCGTCTGGCTGTGTATCCAGCGAGAGGCGGACATCCGTGAGGCAGACATCATAGTTCCGCGTGACGCCGGTCACCATGCCGTCAGCATCGCCATTGGCGAGCATACAGCAGCCGAACACGTTTCGGTCCTGATTGACTAGACGCTGTGCATCCCGCTTCAGATAACCGCGGCGTTGCAGGCGTGCATACAGATAGTCGGTATAATCTGCATTGCGGTCCGACAGGCGCGCATTGACGATTTCCAGCGCCCCTTCCGGCACGCCCATCTGTTTCATCGTCCGCTCAACCTGCGCTTCACGGCCGATGAGGATCGGCTGGCCGAGGCCTTGCTGTTTGAACGTCCAGGCGGCGCGCACAACTTGCGGTTCTTCTCCTTCGGCGAAGACAATGCGCTTCTGATCGCGGCGAACCGTCGATTGAACTCCCTGCAGGAAGGATGCCGTCGGGTCGAGGCGCCGGGCCAGGGAGTGGCGATACTCTTCCATGTCCTCGATCGGTTTGCGGGCAACCCCGGTATCCATCGCCGCCTGTGCCACGAAAGGTGGAATGAAGCTGATCAGGCGCGGGTCGAAGGGCGTGGGAATAATGTAGTCCTTGCCAAATTGAGGGCGTGCGCCGTGATAGGCTGCGGCGACTTCGTCGGGCACATCTTCACGCGCGAGCTCGGCCAGAGCGCGAGCGGCAGCAACTTTCATTTCCTCATTGATCGAGCGCGCACGAACATCCAGCGCGCCGCGGAAAATATAGGGAAAACCGAGCACATTATTGACCTGGTTCGGATAGTCGGACCGCCCGGTTGCGATAATTGCATCACCACGCACGGCCTTGATTTCCTCTGGCGTGATCTCAGGATCCGGGTTTGCCATGGCGAAAATGATCGGGTTCTTGGCCATCGACTTGACCATGTCCTGCGTCACCGCGCCTTTGACGGACAGGCCGAGGAAACAGTCTACGCCGTCCATGGCTTCCGCCAGTGTGCGTTTCTTGGTGTTGACGGTGAAGGCAGACTTGAACTGGTCCATCTTCTCGGTGCGGCCCTCATAGAGAATACCTGAACTGTCAGCCATCAGGATATTCTCCGCCTTCACTCCGAGGTGGCGGATAAGGCCAGCCACGGAGAGGCCTGCCGCGCCCGCGCCGGAGACCGCAACTGTCAGGTCTTCAAGCCGACGTCCTGTAATGGCGCAGGCATTGATGATCCCGGCCGCCGCGATGATCGCCGTTCCGTGCTGGTCATCGTGGAAGACGGGGATATCAAGCTCGTCGCGCAGCCTTTGCTCGATAATGAAGGCTTCTGGCGACGCAATGTCTTCGAGATTTATCCCGCCCCAGGTCGCGCCGATATTGCGAACGACGGTACAGAACTCTTCAATGTCCTTGGTCTCGACCTCAACATCGAAACTATCAATGTCGGCGAAGCGTTTGAAGAGAACTGACTTGCCTTCCATGACGGGTTTTGAGGCCATGGCGCCAAGATCACCCAGCCCGAGAATTGCGGTGCCGTTGGAAATCACAGCAACTGTGTTGCCTTTGGCAGTATAGTCATACGCCAGATCCGGATCCTGGCCGATGGCCTCGACCGGGCATCTTCCGGCCGCTGTCTGCGTCCCACTGGATCAGAATGCACGCCATGCGTGCATGCATGCGTGCATGCCAGGACTTGGCTGCGGGGAGGGGAATGGGGAAGGGGGGCAGGCCAGTTGAATGGCATCACC
>JANSXJ010000520.1 GCA_024743015.1 Hyphomonas sp.
GACAAGCGAGTGCCCCTTTGTCAGAGGCAGCCTGGGCACATCCGCTGCGTTTGCGTACGCCCATGCCATAACCAGATCCATCCATCGTCGCGATGGTCTCCTCATCGATGAAAACAATCTTGCCATCGACTTTGGATATGGCGGCGGCCTGTAACTCGGCCAGGCTCTCAAACCGGACCACCTCTCCCATCACACCGTCAGCAGGGGTCGCAGCCGACCCGCCCAACGCCGTAGCCACGAGCGTTTGCGGGGCAGGTGCAATGACGGAGACCGATTCTGACTTGCGAGACCAGAACGGGATTTCAAAAGGTTCGATACGGACCTCATCGAAGCCGAGCTCGGTCAACTCCGTCAACGACCATTCCCGCGCGCGCGCTTCGGACTCGGAGCCCGCAAGACGCTGTCCAACCTCAGTCGTTAGATCCTCGACAAATGCCAATCCGACCACATCACTGCGCGCCTGATCAATCAGCGATTGAGCCGTCGCCTCGATTTTCGGATCGAGCTCGGCGGCTTCTTGCGCGGCTGCACCGCTCGCTAGCAACACAGTGGCCAGGATCGCAGACCCCAAGGGCTTGAACATGGTAAATCTCTCCCATCACAGACGGGAGAGACTAGTTGTATTTGTAACAGGGTCCAGAGTTAATAGCGCCTGATCTCAGGCCGCGACGGCTTCGATCGCGGATGCCGCAGCGCTGATCTTTTCATCACCCGTCGCCATCAGCTGATCGGCCGCAATGATTGTGACATCATCAATGCCGAGAAAGCCGAGCACGTGGCGAATATAGGGCGTCGCGAAATCGATTTCGGACCCGGACGCCGTACCGCCGGACGCGATTACGACATAGGCACGTTTGCCTTCCAGTAGACCGACGGGGCCCGCGTCAGTATATTTGAACGTCTTGCGCGCGCGGGCGACAAGATCGATCCAGGCTTTGAAAGCCGCAGGGACGCCAAAATTGTAGATCGGGACGCCCAGCACCAGGGTGTCCGCCTTTTCCAACTCCCCGACTAAGTCATCAGACAATGACAGTGTATCGCGCTGAGTCGGCGTACGCGCATCGTCAGGGGTAAAGTTCGCCACAACCCAGTCCTCGGACAGGAGCGGCAGGGGTGAGACACCGATGTCTCGGGAAATAACGAGGGTGTTCACGTCCGACAGTTGATCGACCAGACGCTGGCTAAGATCTCGCGTGACCGAACCGTCCGTCCGGGCAGATGCGTTCAGATGAAAAAGGGTGTGGGCCATCAATGCCTCCATTCTTGCAACACATGCCAGATGGAGCCGAGGCCCGCACGCGAACAGGTGCACGCTTTGACAAACACTTATGCCAAATCTGAATAGTTACGGCGCGGAGGGGGCTCCCTGATTGATCACATTCACCAGTTCCGGAATGCTGCCAGTCGCCGGGCGGTCCTGATAGCGGTCTTCTTTCTGGACGCCAGCAACTTCGCCATCGGCCTTGATATAGATGATAGCAGGGTTGGGAATGCCATCGAACCGACTGCCAGCAGGGACATCTTTGTTGCGCAGGCCGAAAGCATCGATCATGGCTGAGTTTGTGTCCGACAAGAACGTATAGGAAAGCGCGTGATCCGACTTGAACTCCGTCAGAATTTCCGGGCTGTCATACGTGATCAGGTTCATCGACCAGCCAGCTTCGGCGAGCTCTGCCGTCACTGTTTCAAGCTCCAGTGCCTGCGCTTTGCAATACGGACACCAGTCAAGCGAGCGACTGAAGACGATCACGGCCCCCTTTTCGCCGGTGATTGCAGCCAGATCGACTGTGTCCCCAGAAGCGGTAACCGCGGCAAAGGGCGGCGCCATTGTACCAGCCTCGACGCAGATCATGGACGTGGTGGCGCCTTCAACTTCTTCCGCCATTGCAGCGGCGCCGGATAGAATGAAAGCGGATGCTGTAAGCAGTGTGCGGATCATGATACCTCTCCTTGGTCGACCATTATGTGGGTCATTAGCGATCTGGTTTCCGCCTGAACAGAGACTTCACGGGCCTGTGAAGCAGGTGTGATCCTGCAGGACCTCACCCCACTGATTTAGCTGAACTCTCATCAGGTGATGAGGGGCTGAATCTAAAAGAGCCAATCCTCTTACCTGGCCTGCCGGTTGGGTTTGACGCCTCGCCCAAAACGAAAAACGCCGCCGCAAGAA
>JANSXJ010000154.1 GCA_024743015.1 Hyphomonas sp.
AGGTTTCGTTCTCGGGCGTCCAACCCGCGATTTGAGTGTATGAGAATATGCCAAGCTCGTTCAGAACCTCGCCAATTCGCGGGCCTATACCGGTAATTGCGGTCAGGTCATCGCCGCCATTTTCGGGTCGCTCAATCTGTTCAGGCTGAACACCTTCCAGCTCGGCCAGCATGGCTTCAGACGGATGAACCTCTTCTGCATCAGCAGCCGCGGGGGTCTCATCCTCCGGTTCAGGCTGTGAGGGCGCTTCGGTTTCTTCGGTCGAGGCTTGCTCCGCTTCAGGCTCTTCCACCGTCTCAATTGCTTCGGTTGCCGCTTCCTCAGCTTCGGCCTCTCCCGCCTCGAAATAAGCAAGGCGACCTTCGAGATAGCGATTGCGCCAGCGCAAGCGGGCAAGTTCCTCATCAGACTCGGCCGACGCCGGTTCCTCCGCGGGGGCATCTGCAACCGGGGCTTCTGCCAAGGGCGAAGGCGTCGCAGCGCTCTCAGCGGCCCGGGCCCCGATCATGCTCGTCTCCAGCGCATCCACGCGTTGACGCAGGTATCCGGTTTGCCAGCGTAATTTCTCCAATGCCGGGTCGGCCTCGGCTGAAGACTCTTCAGTTTCTACGAGCGCAGCCATCGGCCGAGCCGAAAGATCCGCTTCGAGGGTCGCGACACGTTCTTCCAGCCAGATATTGCGGTCGCGCAGCTGCGTGAGTTCTTCCTCATCACCGTCCGATAGAACCGCTCCTGCAACGGCGCCAGCAACCGCGGCGCCCGCCGTTTCCGCAAGTCCGTCGCCTGAGCCGTTTTCGGTTTTCAGCTGTTCGAGTTCGGACCGAGCCGCAGCGAGCTCATCACCGAGGGCGGAAATCCGGGTTTCGCGCTCTTCGAGTTCTGATTTAAGCCGGTCATCACCTCCGACAGCCTGCGCATTGTCTTCCTTGCGCTTACGCTGGGCGGCGTACAGGGCTTCGACTTCAGCTTTGGTTTGCGTCAGTTCAGTCCGGGCAATCTCTCGCTCGACTTCCGCCCGTCGCACACGTGAACCGACGAGAAGTCCGCGGAACGAAAATCCGAAGAACAGGCCGAGCACGGTCGCAGCCGCCAGAGCCATCCACATATTCGCAATCAGCCACTGCATCTACTCGTTCCACTCCTGAACTTTGAACTCGATTCTTCTGTTTGCGGCGCGCCCTTCTGGCGTCGCATTGTCGAGTTTCGGTTGATCTGGTCCATAACCTTGGACGATTAAGCGCGCGGTATCAAACCCGGTCGCTGCCATATAATTTGCCACGGCCTGCGCCCGCGCCTCGCTGAGCGTGAGGTTAGCGGCCCGATCACCTGAATCATCCGTGTGCCCGCCGACCTCGAACATCAGATTGTCTGCGCAGAACTCGGACACGGCCATGATCTTGTCGAGCGTGAGCCCGCTTTCGCGTGAAATTTCCGCGCTGCCCGTATTAAACACGACAGCGTTCGCATCCATGATCAGGTCAAATGAGGTCTGGCACGCGACCAACGGGTCTTCTCCGAGGTCGACATCTGATATCTCGTCAAGTGCCACGGTTACGGTTTCGGCTTGAATGGCGACTGGATAATCACCTTCCAGCTGGGACATGTCTTCTCGCAGAAATTGCAGCGTCGAACTGGTGGCTTCGCCTTCGAACTTGAACCCTTGCCCTTCTGGCTGAAACTCCATCTCGCCGCTTTCGAACTGGCTGAAATGCGGTAATCCGAGGCGCACCCCCTGAATCCATTGCTCATGTTCCGACGAGGAGACGGTCATCTGATCCACCACGGGACCATCGAAATAGGTTGCTGCAATCTCTGCGATCTCAGCCCGTTCTTCCAGCGTTTCACAACTGCCGGAGAGGACGAGCGTGCCGTCAACATGTTCGGCTTTCCAGAGGCTTGGGCCGTCAATGTTCGGCACACCGCGCCATGGATCGCTTAGGTTGGCCACCGAAGCCGTCGCCTGGATGCGTGCCGCGCTCTCCATCGCGATACCGCTTAGTCGCAATTCATAATCGGTCAGGCGCGCTTCGCCGCTATCGAGCAGCGCCAGTTGGTCCATTCCGAATTTTGCCGTTTCGGCCCAATCCCCTTCCGGCACGCCGCGGGCCAGTTCGACCCGGTCATCCGTTGTACGTCCCGACAAGTCTGACGCGTACGCCGCCAAAGCCGTCTTGATGTCTTCATCAGGCGCGGAGCCAACGAGGATCATCGCACCGTCGGGGCTTTTGATCGCGCGCCAGACATAGGGAGACACGGTTGGTAGCGGGCGAATTTCACCGAACTGAGTGTCAACACTCCATATGCCGCCGCGCAAGATCCCGCCCTGCCCTGACGAGTTGAGCACCGCAACTCGTGCAGCTTCCGCCGCCTTCACACTTGGCGGTGATCCGGTGAGTATGGCACGCTGGCCGTTCAACTCCAGCTCAGCCCAGCTTTGCCCTGCTTCGACCAGGGCCGTCTCGGCCGAGGATCGCAACTCATCATGCATCTGCGCGGCATTGAGATGGTATTCCGACGTGCCGTGAACCGTGATGATGCCCAGCAGTGCGAGACCAGCGCCACTCAGGCCGGCAACCATCGTATCATAGGCACCCATGCAGTTTCTCCCCTGATAAGACTGCATTACAGCTTCAGGTCTGCCTTATACCTTGGAATCAGGCAAGTGCGTGTTACAGGGCGGTTATGACGGACTCACTCGATCAGATCACCTCGGCCAGCAACCCACTGATCAAGCGGTTGCGAGGGCTGGAGCGAAAGAAAAACCGAAATGAAACAGGCCTGTTTCTCGCCGAAGGCGCCCGGCTGATCGAGCAGGCCATGGTGCAGGGCTGGGAGATCGAGACTCTGATTGTTTCCAATTCAGGGGTCGAACGCGACTATGTTCGAGCGCTTTGCGCCGAGGCGATAAAGACGGGCGCCCGCGTTATTCAGGTTCCTGATCGCCTGGCGGGGTCCATCGCTCGAAAAGACAATCCGCAGGCGGTGATTGCCGCGATTCGACAGCAGGACCTGTCTTTGTCCGATCTGGATTCGTCGCATCCAGGGCTTTGGATCGGCCTCTATGAATGCCGCGATCCGGGAAATCTCGGCACGATCCTGCGAACGGCTGATTGTGCGGGCGCAGCAGGTGTCGTTTTAATCGAACAATGCTGCGACCCTTACAGTGTCGAAGCCGTGCGCGCGTCTATGGGGTCGCTGTTTGATGTCCGTCTGGCGCGAACCGATTTCGCGACGTTCAACGCATGGCGCAAAGGCGCTGCGCTCAACATGGTCGCGGCCAGCGTGAACGGGAACACCCGACATGACGGGGTTGATTTCGTCCAGCCCAGCCTGATCCTGATGGGCAATGAACAAGCCGGCCTGCCGCCCCACATCGAAGCGGAATGCGATACGCTTTGCCTCATCCCTATGCGCGGCGGAGCCGATAGCCTGAATCTCGCGCAGGCCACAGCGATCATGCTTTATGAGGGCTGGCGCCAACGGGGGTTTGACCAATGAAAACCTCCTCCACCTTGTTTCTCGCTGATCAATGGAACCCGGCCCAATACGCACTGCTGGATAGCGGCGATGGACACAAGCTGGAACGATTTGGCTCGCAGACGGTGATCCGCCCGGATCCGCAAGCCTTCTGGATGCCGCGCGCACCGGTGGATGAGTGGCAAGCCGACGCGCGCTTTGATGCAAAAGCTGGCGACGACGACCGCGGTAACTGGCGCCTGCTCAACCCTGCCGCACCAGATGTCTGGCCGATGGAGTGGCGAGGCTTGCGTCTGAATGCGCGCCGCACACCGTTCCGGCATCTCGGCCTGTTTCAGGAGCACAGCGTCCACTGGGCCTTCGCGCAGGCCAAAATTCGCAGCTCCGGGCGCACGATCCGCCTGCTCAACCTGTTCGGCTATACCGGCATGATGAGTCTGGCCGCCGCGCAGGCCGGAGCGGAGGTGACCCATCTCGATGCGAGCCCAAAATCAAACGGTTATGGGAAGGATTATGCCGCCGAGAGCGGGCTCGGCGATGCGCCGATCCGGTGGATTGCCGACGATGCGATGAAATTTACCGCGCGCGAAATCCGCCGCGGCAACACCTATGATGCCATCGTCCTAGATCCGCCAAAATTCGGGCGGGGGACCAAGAACGAGACCTGGCGGTTTGAAGAGGATCTGCCCGGACTGCTCGCCAATGTCCGCGCTTTGCTTTCGCCCGAGCCGCTCTTTGTGATCCTGACTGCCTATGCCGTGCGCCTGTCGCACATAGCGCTGGCCCAGGCCTTGAGTGGACACCTGCACGGACTTGGCGGTCAGATGGAAATGGGCGAAATGGCCCTGCCCCACGCTGACGATGAGCGCTTGCTGCCGACCTCTATCTGTGCGCGATGGTGCGTCCACTAAGGCCTTGGAACGAGCGCCAAAATCACCGCCCCGACGTTTCCGACTTGGAGACTAGAACGTTTTCTGCAAGAATTCTCCATGCAGAATTTTATTGCAGCACCTTCCGTCGACACGTTCGACATCGCTTCGTCACGCAGGTCGGGCAATTTTGACGCCTGGCGAGGTCAAGTCGCGCTGAATTTCGATTGCACACCCTTAGGCCCGCCGAAATTGGATGAAACGAGTTCGACAACGTCCTGGCGCGTCAACACCTGGGTCTTCTCAGAAGCAGAATACAGCGCCATGGCAAGCGCGCGCAGACGGAGTCATTTGAACGACACAGGGCATGTCGTGTTTCTGTATCGTTTTCTCGAGGGAGCAAATTGGCTGCAGATCAATGACACAGCGCTCCGACAATCGCCGGGCAGTCTGCTCTTTCTGGACTATGCGCACGAGTTCAGCGCCGTTCATACCCGCGCCAGAACCCAAGGCGTCTTTATTCCGCACGAAGCACTTGGGCTGCGCCCCGGAGACTTGAAGGGTTTCAAACAAATCCGAGCCGGCACCGCGCTGGCGAGATTCCTGATTCAAGAATTGGATTCGGTGTTCGCAACCTTGAAAGCGGGCCACTTGACCATTCAGCGAAAAAAAATCGACCGCCTGGCGGGCTGTCTGCAGTTCGCAGTCGGCTCGACCGAAACGGAATTGTCTCAGCGCGCGTATCACCGAGAGGCTCAGCTCGACCTCATCAGGCAGTTTATCGAGGTAAATCTCGAAGCGCCGGAATTAAACACATCACTGGTCCTGAAGAATTTCGGAGTGTCCCGCGCCGGTCTTTTTCGCATGTTCGAAAAATATGGCGGCGTCCGATCTTACATCAATGAGCGCAGGCTGGTCCGCGCAGCTTTGGACCTGGCGCAAGCGCCGACCCGGCGAGGCAGCGTGACCGAAACAGCTGACCGCTGGGGCTTCTCGTCCGATGCAAACTTTGTGCGCGCCATAAAAGCCCGGTTCGGCACAACACCCGGCGCACTCTTTCAGTCGCCAATCGTCCCCGCCGCGTTTGGGGGAACGGAGTCGGAACTGTTGCAGGCCAAGGCAACGCTGCAAACGGGCCAAAAGATGCAACAGTTCGCGTGATGAGAAGGTACGAGAGGGTCGTCTAGGCGCGCTCTGTCGCGACAATCGCTGCGCACGCCACCATGATCACGACCGCGGCAACGATCCAAATGGACTGCATGTCAAAGCTCATCTCGGCGGCCGGGACGGTATCGAATGTAATATCGAGCTCGGGGGTGCGCGATTTCAGCAGATCCAGGACTCCGCTAATTTGCGAGAGCGCCGCACCAATGCCGATCCCGCCTGCTCCAAACAGGAGCGGCGTGCGCCAGCGAGAGCGCTTATTGATCGGTGTCATGACCCGCGTCACGAACGCCTCGCTTTGCAACGCTTCATCCTGCGCCTCGAACAGCGCCGTCAGGTCCTCATATCGCTCTTCATGTTCCATCATCTCTACTCCATCACGCCACATTATCGGGCGCAAGCTGTTTGCGAAGGGCCGCCACCCCGCGATTGACATGGGACTTTACGGTCCCGAGCGGAAACCCGGTCGCCCCCGCAACCTCGGCGTGGCTCAGTCCGGCCGCCACACATAGGACCACGCAAATGCGCTGGTTTTCAGGCAGAGTCTTCAGCGCCCGATCGAGGTCCAAATGGTCCGCCATGCGCGCCGCCGACGCATCAAAGGCAATGACGTGGGCGCCTTCATCAAACTCGACTTCCGGCTTTTGCTTGCGCCGCGCCTGCAGGAATTCGCGATAGGCAATCGTGCAGAGCCAAGCCTTGAACGATCCGCCGCGATACGTTCCGATCTTGCGCCAGGCTGTCAGAAATGCGGCCTGCGCAAGGTCGTCCGCCTCAACCGGACGCGGTGCCAGCCGTCTCGTCACGCCGCGTACCGTTCCCTGATACCGCCGCACCAGGGCCTCGAACGCTGCCTCTTGTCCGGAGGCAGCGCCGCGCGCCAGGTCCAGGTCTGTGATCTCCACGTTCCCGTCGCCTGTATCGTCTAGTCGTGGCTGAAGCGCCAAAGACCGAGATAGGCCGCACCAAGAATGATGGGGAATGACGATATGCCGAGCATTCCGCGGAACGCGTCAGGTTCATCGTGCGGGATCATGGCCCCAAGGCAGATGAAGGCAACGCCGAATGCAATCAGGAGAATACCGCGCCGCAAATCCGACTTGGCCGGATCGTTGAGATAGGACATGCGCTCAACCAGTTCGGGAGACACTTCCTGTCCCTTTTCCACCGCCAGTCTCAGCGTTTCGTGCGCCGTCAGGCGTTTCTTGTAATTATAGTGACTGAACAGCCAAATAATGGCGACAACCGCCGCAAAAATCGAAATCGGAACGAGGATCTCTTCCATGGTCTTGCTTCCTTATCTGAGGCCCAGTTTGCGGGCTTACAGATAGAGATGCAATCATGTGGGTGATTGGATGCAGACTGTTTAAAGTTTTGCAGCAGCGGCTTGTTTTGTGACCGCGACCCAGGCCGCGCTCATATCGTCCGACCACGCTTCCCCTGCCAGGCGTTTGAACACGCTGGCCATGACAATGAAGAAGCCCTCGAACACATTGTCATCAATGCCATAGCCTTCATGATTCATTCGTTCAGCAGACACGAAATTGACAGCGATCGGATCGTCCTGAAGCAGGCCCTCGGCCATCGACAGGGCCTCGTTCAGCATGTGCCCACGAGCGCCCATATCTGTGTCGAGGACGAACAATTCCTCGAACTGCGGATAGCGCTGGAACAGTTCCGCATAGACCGGCGGGACAACATCTTCGCATTGGTCGGCTACGACTTCGAGGCTTTGATTGAAGGCAGAAACCAGATTCATATCGCTTTTTATCTGGTGTCTGACGCCCCGAGCAAGCCCCCACGCGGTCGCAGTAGGGTTACCTAATTCCTAAGACGCGAACTGGCACGCGAATTGCTCGCCTATCACGCGAGTACAACGTGGATGTGCCCTCATGGCACATGGGAGACACACGGAATGTGGACGAAATGCGTAGATTTTGCGCGCGATACGCGTGGCAATGTAGTGATGATTTTTGCTTTGGCCGCAGTGCCCCTGCTTCTGGTTGGGGCCTTTGCGATCGACACCTCACGTCATCTGACTTCAAACCAGCAATTGCAGGCCGCGATTGATGCTGCCTCGCTCGCTGGCGCCCGAGCGCTGGAAGACGCGACGAAGACCGACGCTGATATCGAAGCGATCGCTCAAGGGGCATATCAGGCGAACCTTTTGGGCCGTCATGACGATGTCGCATGTCTCGATGCAAACGTGACCGTGAACCGCACAACCGGGACCGTTCTGGTACAGGCCTCCTGCAAGACCCCGACCCTGCTCGGAGCGTCACTTACCCGAGAGAATATGGACTCCATCAATCAATCGACAGCCCGGGCCAACCTCACCAAGCTGGACCTTGCTCTCATGCTGGACGTTTCCGGCTCCATGAGCGGCCAGAAGCTGACTGATCTGAAAGCCGCTGCCAAACAAACCGCGCGCACACTGATCACGCCAAGTTCGGGCGACCGCGTACGGATTTCCTTTGTCAGCTATGCTGCTGCCGTCAATGCAGGGGTCTATGGCAACGAAGCTCAAGGCAAACACGCGACTGACGATTCCGACGGTGATGGCCTCGACAAAGTCTGTGTTTCCGAACGCACCGGCACCGCTGCCTGGACAGATGATGAGCCTCAGCTCGGTAAATATGTCGGCGATGCAGCGAGCTCTTGCCCAGACTCAAGCCTTCTGCCGCTGACTTATGACCTG
>JANSXJ010000072.1 GCA_024743015.1 Hyphomonas sp.
AATGGCGTCGTGGTCGACCCCTGGCAGCTTCTGTCCGAGCTTGAGGGTATGAAGAAAGCTGGGATCTTGCTGTCGCCGGACGATTTGCTGCTGGCCGAAACAGCCTGTCTCATCTTGCCCTGGCACCGCGATCTTGATGCCGCCCGAGAAGGTGCGGCCAGCGACAAAGCCAAAATCGGAACGACCAAGCGCGGCATCGGCCCGGCTTATGAAGATAAAGTCGGGCGACGCGCCATTCGGGTCGCAGACCTCGCAGATGAAGCCGCGCTTGACCAAAAGCTCGAGCGCCTGATCGCGCACCATGCGCCGCTTCGCACGGGGCTCGGCCTCGACAAGCCCGACGCCGCGGCGCTGAAGGCAGAACTGCTGGAGATCGCGCCGCAAGTGCTGGCATTCGCAGGACCTGCCTGGAAAGTCCTGGGCGAAAGCCAGAAACTCGGACGGCGGATCCTTTTTGAAGGCGCGCAAGGGGTGATGCTGGACGTGGATCACGGCACCTATCCGTTCGTGACCTCGTCGAATGTGGTTTCCGGTCAGGCGGCAGCCGGCACGGGGCTCGGCCCCCGCGCTGTGAGCTACGTCCTCGGACTCGCCAAAGCCTATACCACGCGGGTCGGTACCGGCCCGTTCCCGACAGAACTCTTCGATGAGGTTGGTCAGGGTCTTGGAGAACGCGGCCACGAGTTCGGCACCGTCACCGGACGAGCCCGTCGATGCGGTTGGTTTGACGCGGTCATGGTCCGACAAGCCTGCGCGGTCTCAGGCGTTGATGGATTGGCGCTAACCAAGCTCGACGTTCTGGACGGGATGGAAGAAATCAAAGTCTGTACGGGCTATAAGCTCGGCGATGAGATACTTGACTATCTGCCGGCTACAGCCGCAGCGCAAGAAGCGGTTGAGCCGATTTATGAAAGCATGCCGGGCTGGAGCGGCTCCACCCGCGGCGCGCGGTCCTGGAACGATCTGCCGGCCGAAGCGGTGAAATACGTCCGCCGCCTCGAAGAGCTGGTGGGCAAACCCTGCGCGCTCGTCTCGACATCGCCTGAACGCGAAGACGTTATCCTGATGCGGGATCCGTTCGAACAGCGTTAAGCCGTGCAAAGCGCTTCAGTGTCTGCGCCGGCTTCTAGAAAACTGGCATCTGCCCTGTTGCCGCCCACGGCATTCCGACGGCGAGGATGACGCTGATAATCAAGCCGATCAGGGCGCGGCCCGCATCGGATCCAGCGTCCATCATGGCCTCGCCGCGTTCCCGCAAAGCGGTGACGAACGAGATGGCCATTTCGCGGCCTGCCAGCAGACCCAGGAAGACCCATGTTGTGCTCATCGGAACATCGTTCAGTTCTTTGAAGTAGAAAAGCACGATTGCGTAAATCAGGTCGACAATGGTTGCGGCGCGGATGTCCGTCGTGTGCGTCTTGGACAGGACGATCTTCTGAATCTCACCACCGCGCGTCTTGAAGATGTAAGCCATCATTGCCGCCATGAGCAGCGCACCGCCAATAATGATTTCCGGTTTGAACACCATCATCTCAATACTACCGTCGGCAGCAAATACGGGCTCGCGCGGCATGAATACGAAGATGTTGGCAAAGTCCTGAAGCAACCAGGTCCACCACAGGAAGCCCGTCGTCGCCCACTGGAACACGGTCCACATCGGATGCAGCCGTTCATCATCGTCGCGTGTGCGCCCGACCCAAACCTCCCAGGCGCGCGATATCAGCAGCCAGACCACTGCGCCGGCGGCAAACGCCACAACATAACCCGTCAGCGACTTGATCAGCATCGAGCTCATCACGCCTTCCGTCGCGCCGCCGCCAGACAAGGCGAATACGGTCAGCACCAGAAACGTGGTTGAAACCGGGATTCCGAACCGGGTCAGGAACAGGAGTACAATTGGCGGCAGCGCGTGCCACCATTGAATACCGCCCTCAGGATACGGAATCTTGTTGAGTTTCCCATCCGCGATGTCCCCGCCACCATAGAACAATTGAAACAGCAGCGCGCCGACCATGATCCCGGCCGCAAACAACCACAGGATCCACCAGGGGCGATGGGAGTTTGAGGCGAGGAATGTCCCGAGCGTCTGGATCGAGTCGTTGGCGATAACGGCGTAAGCCGCGAAGAAGAACCCGATCAGCGCGAAAATCTCGTAACCGGCTAATGTCATGGCTGTCTCTCAAGGTTGCCCGGCAAAAACCGCGTTCGAAAGCTCGCTACCGAATAACCTGTTGCAGATCAATCGTGTCAGGGGATGTTTTATGTCTGAATGCAGTTGAGCGTGGCCTCAGGCTATTGCCGCGATAGCCTGACGATATGCGCTTAGGTCCCAGTCCGGCCATCTTAGCTGAGCGCGTTCCAGTGTCCGTATGGTCCAGAAAGGGTCGCCAGGTCGGGGTATTCCGAGACAGGCGAGCTGCTCTGGCGTCGCATTATTGATCAACAGATGCCAGGGCTTCATGAAAGAATGCGGCCAGGCCGACCAGCCGATCATATCATTGCCCGCTGCCTTGTAGCTCGCAGTCAACGTGTAGCGATAGCCATCCGGCACAGTGAGGTTCATGCCGCGATGATAGACATCAATGCCATAGGCAAAGATCGATCCTGCCGGACCGACACCGCGCAGCTCTTTCTGTTTCAAACGGTGCTGGGTTTCGACATCGGAATCCAGGAACATTGCCCGATTAGGCCCGGTGATCGGGTCGCTATCGGGCAGCGGCACATAAGAGATCGCGCCATCCGCCTCGCCGACATCAGTGATGTAGATCATGAAATTGATTGTCCGTCCGCACGCCTCCTCGGACGGGACCGTCAGCGTGTGATTCTTGAAATCACAATGAAATGGCTGCTCATAATCTGCTGCGCCGGTATACTTCGCCCAGGTGTGCGATTGATACAGGCGGACATCCTCTGTCCCGAGCGCATCTTTCGCCATCGCAATCAAAGCCGGGTGAAGCCCAAGCAGGTTCAATGCAGGGGAACAATTGAACGGCATGTCCTCATTATTGCGGAACTGGTCCATGCTGAACACGCCCACCTGTTCGCCGTGATCGTCCTGGCGCGCTTTCGACGCGGTGGGCGCTTTATCGCCATACAGCGATCGCATATCCTCAAAACAGGGCGCGATTTCTTCGGGGGTTAGAAACTGCTGGAGCAGCACAGCGCCGTCGCGATGCCATTGCGCCACCTGGTTTGCTGAATGTCTCTTGGTCATGCGTCAACCCTATTGAGCGACCCAACCGCCGTCCATGCTCAGAATCGCGCCATTAATGCCATCGCCGCCAGGAGAGCACAGGAACGTTGCGAACGCGCCAATCTGCTCGGTGGTGACAAATTCCTTGGTTGGCTGCGCGGCGAGCAGGACGTCTCGCTTCACTTCTTCCTCAGTGATGCCGCGCGCTTTGGCAGTGTCAGCGACCTGCCCTTCGACCAGCGGTGTGTAAACATAGCCAGGACAGATCGCGTTGCAGCGCACACCGTGCTCGGCACCTTCCAGCGCAACCACCTTGGTGAGGCCTGCTATGCCATGTTTGGCCGCGACATAGGCTGACTTGTACGGGGACGCGACCAGCGCGTGGGCGGACGCAGTGTTGATGATCCGCCCCCAGCCTTTCTTCTTCATCCCGGAAATCGCCATGCGCGTGGTATGAAACGCTGCGGACAAGTTGAGTGAGATTATGAGGTCCCAGCGATCGACCGGGAAGTCTTCTATCGGCGATACGTGCTGGACCCCGGCATTGTTGACGAGGATATCAGCCCCGCCAAAGTCGCGGGCGACATAGCCCATCAGTCCTTCAATCGCGTCCGGGTCCGTTAGGTTCGCACCCGAGAACCCGACTTTCACGCCGTAAGTGTCCTGGAATTCAGATTTAAGTGCGGCGACCTCATCGTCCGATGCAAGACCGCTCAAAACCACGTCAGCGCCCTGTTCTGCCAGCGATTTTGCGATTCCCAATCCAATCCCACTGGTCGACCCCGTGACCAAAGCCGTCTTTCCTTTGAGCATTTTTAGTCCTTCTACCTTGAGAGTGTGCGCGGCCTTGGTTAGAGCATTTGCAGGTGGCTTAACAGGCAAGAGTTTGAACGATGTCAGCAACGCTTGAATCTTTTCGCCAGGGCTTCCCTGATTTTCTTCTGATGACAGGGACCGCGGGAATCCTTCTGGTGCTGGCGAGCACCGTGTACATCCTGCTCACGCCCTGGAAAGAACTCGCTCTGGTGCGTGGCGGAAACGGCGCGGCCGGGCTTGCTTTATCCGGGGCGATTGCTGGGCTGGCGATCCCGATCGCGTCCTGCCTTGCCTCAAGCCTGACCCTGTTGGACCTGATTGTCTGGGGTGTTGTGGCGCTGCTGCTTCAATTGTTGACCTACCGCATTATCGACATGCTTTTGCGTGATATTCCGACCCGCATTCAGAATGATGAGGCGGGTGCCGCCATCGTTCTGATCGCCGCGAAACTGTCCGCTGCCATGATCCTGGCGGCTGGATTATGGGACCCGAATATCGGGCGCATATAGGAAGGAATATCGTACGTGTTGAGGTGGATTCCCGACTGGATACTCTATGCCCTGGCGCTCAGCGTCGTGCTCTGGGCCGTGTTCTCGGGGAATTCCGACGATACGCCCCCGCCCCCGCCTGAGGCCATCCAGCAAGAGGGCGCAATGCTGCCCCCTCCATCGGCCTTTGATGAGCGTGTTCTGGTGCAGGTCACTGCACCGAAAAGCGGGATCGGAACGGCCTTTGCCGTCAATGGCGATGGACAATGGCTCACGGCTCGGCACGTCGTCGACGGGTGCAGCGATGTCTCGCTCCTCGTCGCTCCCGGCCAGTACGCCCCTGCGCGCAGCGTTGTCGTATCGGAGAAATACGACCTCGCCCTGATTGAAACAGAGACGAGCCCGAACCCGGCGCCGCTCGATACGCAGAATGACTTGCGCATCGGTGCCTATGGCTTCCATGTTGGCTACCCGCAAGGGCGACCTGGGGAAGCTGCGTCGCGACTCATGGCGCGCTCCAACCTGATTTCGCGAGGCCAGCGCTCGAACAGCGAATCCGTGCTCGCCTGGGCCGAAACAGGACGCACGCGCGGACTGAGCGGGTCCCTGGGCGGCCTCAGCGGTGGCCCGGTCTACGATCAGGCGGGCAATGTTCGCGGAGTTATCGTGGCCGAGAGCGCGCGGCGCGGACGAATTTACACCGCAGCGCCCGAAACCGTCGCCAGTTTCGTCAAAGCCACTGGGATCGACACGATGGGTGAAACGCCGCGCAATTTCTCAAAAGAAACATATGGCCGCGAGGCCGATCATGCGCGACGCAACCTGCAAGTCGTCAAAGTTGCCTGCAGCGTGGAAGAGTAAAGGCGCATGTTCGCTGACCGTCTGATCGCCGCTACTCGCGCGCATGGCCCCTTATGCGTGGGGATTGATCCGCATGCCGGCCGCATCCCGGGCCTTTTTGGCGGCGATACCCCCGAAGGTCTGGAGCGTTGGGGGATTGCTGTTGTCGAAGCCGCCGCGGGCCGCGCCGGAATCGTCAAGCCGCAGGCGGGCTTGTTCGAACGCCATGGCTGGCAAGGCATGAGGGCCCTCGCTCAGGTTTGCGCCGCGGCGAAGGATCACGGTCTGATCGTACTTATGGACGCCAAGCGCGGCGATATCGGGTCGACGGCGGAAGGCTATGCCAAGGCGTATCTCGCCTCCGACTCGCCATTTGTCTGTGATGCGCTGACGGTCAATCCTTATATGGGCCTCGACACGCTGGAACCTCACGTGCGCACCGCCGAAGCATCAGGCAAAGGCGTGATCGTGCTCGCTCGCACAAGCACTCCCGGGAGCGCCGACTATCAGGCGAAGGATCTCGAGGGCGCCCCGCTCTATGCCCGAGTCGTCGAAAGTCTCGCTCCAATGATTGAGCGCCTTAAAGGCGATAGCGGTTGGTCCGGTCTGATGCTGGTCACGGGCGCGACCGGGCCGGATGAAGCGCGGCAGCTGCGGACGCTGGCACCAGATGCCTTGTTCCTTGTGCCCGGCTATGGCGCCCAAGGGGCGGGGGCGAGCGAGGCGATGGCCGGATTTGTACCGGCGCGGAATGGCGGCAACCGTCTGGAAGGGGGCTGCGTGAACGCCTCTCGCTCTCTGACATTTCCGTCAGGGTCTGAAAGCGCCCCGAGTTTTGATGCCTGGCGAGATCTCGTCACGCAGGCGATTGACCTGTCGCAGGCTGATCTCAATCAGGTTGCTCCCGCGGCCTAGCCTTTGACGAGCGCGGTGAGGTCTTCAGGCTCGCCAATGACCGCGACATGGTCACCAGGCTGCAGCACTTCCTTGGGCGCCGCGATGATGATGTCTCCGTCCCGCTCGATGATTGCGATCAGGCAGCTTCCCGGCAGGTCGATCTCACTGAGAGGCTTTCCGACATAGTCGCGCAAGTTTCCGAGGTCTGAAATCGGCGCATGCAGGAAGTGATCATCCCGCATCAGGATCTCGTTCATGTCCTTATCAGTCTTGGCGGAGAGCCAGCGACGCTCAAAATCAAAGGATTGAACAACTTCGGCAAGGTGTCCGGCCAGGCGCAGATCGAGCCCCGCAGGACGCCGCGGACAGATCAGCATCATGATCGTATGGACGTCCTTGGCTTCTTCCATATCCATGGCAGCATTGGCGGAGAAGCGAAACACGACGAGTTCCGGACTCTCGAGCCCCTCATGACTGCGATAGGCCAGCAGGACCCGTTCACTGAGCGGGTGAAGCGTCGCGCTGCCCGTGCTGAACACACTGTCCATCACCTCTTCGTCGATGCCAAAGGCGCTATGCCCAATATTCTTCGCCTCATCGATCAGCATTTCGCGCGTGTAGATCCCGTGCGAATAGGTATGCACAACGCAGCGCGCGATCAGGGCTTCATATGTGAGATTCTGCTTTTGGGTACGGTCATGAATGATGGTCATGAGCTCCCGCTCCAGGCCTTCATAACGCATCTGCCCAAGCCGCTCGTGCACATGATAAATCGCGCCGCGCCGCGCCAGCTGACCCGAAGCGTAGAACTGGAACCAGAGCGCGCATGCAATTGTCAGCATGCCGGTAAACCCGATCGCCAGAATTCCCATCTCTACAATCAACCAGAACGAGACCAGGATGCCCATAACCGGCAACCATGGATAGAACGGCAAACGATACCCCGGTTGGTAAGTCGCGATCCGGCTTTCACGCATAACGATGACAGCGACACTGACCAGGCCAAACAGGAAAAGCTGGAACGCACTGGCCAGTTTCGCAACGGCTTCGACGTCGAACAGCAACAAGACTGCAATCATGCTGAGCGTGGTCACGGCAATTGAGAAGACCGGCGTTCCAAACCGTCCAATCGTGGCGAACCGCTCTGGAAGCAGCTTGTCTTTCGCCATCGCATACGGATAGCGGCTAGCAGACATGATTCCGGCATTACCGGTCGAAGCAAACGCCGCGATGGCGGACACAACGATCAGGATCACCCCAAGGTCGAATGGCCAGTGTCCGACGAACTGACGGCCCGCGTCGGCGACCGGTGTCAGGCTGCCATACAAGTCCTCAACGGGCAGAATGGCGATGATCACGATCAGGCCGAGCGTGTAGATTGCCGTCGCCGTTAGCAGAGAGAGCACCATGCCGAGCGGGATGTTTCGATCCGGGCTTTGCACCTCTTCGGCAACGCTCGCGACCTTGGTCAGACCAGCATAGGAGACGAAGACCAGGCCGATGGTCGCAACAAAGCCCACTGTTCCCGAAGTGAAGAATGGCTGCGTCTCGCGGTTGGGGCGTAGACCGTCCGCAATGCCTGTATGCGTGATCCCCAGAATGACAAACGCCGCCAGGATGACAACCAGCGTTGCGACCAGCAGGCGCTGAAGGAAAGTCGTTTCCTTGGCCCCGAACGCATTGATAAGGCCGAATACAATTGTCAGGATGACCGCGAGCACGAGAATCGGGACATCCAGGTAGAGACTGAGATAGGCCCCCATCCCCACCAGCGCAAAGGCGCTCTTGAACACAACGGCGACCCAGGACCCGAGCCCGCCAATGGTCCCAAAAAGCGGCCCGAGGGCGCGATCGAGGAAATAATAGGTTCCGCCCGCCTTAGGCATCGCGGTCGACAACTCTGCCATGCACAACATGGCAGGAATGATCAGAAATCCAGCCAGCAAATAGGCGAGATAGACAGAGTCGCCAGTATAGCTCGCTGCAATCCCGGGCAGCAGAAAGAAACCGGAGCTGAACATGGCTCCGGTCGAAACAGCATAGACGTCAAACAGCGTCAGATTCTTCTTCAGCTTGTTCTCATTCGCCATTCCAGCACCCCGCATCCTGTTGGCTTCAAAGCTGATATAAGACGCAGCGCGCCGGACACCAGAATTTTGTCAGTTCGATCAGAAATCTAGGGCCTTCACCCTAACTTTCCCCAGCGTACCGCCTCGACACTCGTGGCAATTTGCCTAGTCTGGCAACCATAACAGCGCGACAGACGCTGACTGGAAGTGAGGAAACGAGGAAAGCGCACATGAAACCGCTTCATCTGGCGGCCCTGGCGGCCGTATCTGTGTTTGCAATATCCGCTTGTTCAGGGGATCAGGACGCACAAACCCCGGAAACGGAAACTGCCGCGGCCGTCTTCGCAGACGTGACCGACGAGCGGCTCGATAATGCAGAAGCAACCCCGCAGGAATGGCTCGGCTATGGGTTCGACCGCGAGGAGACACGTCACTCCCCCCTCATCGGTATCACTGCGGAGAATGTCGCAGACCTCGGCGTTGCGTGGACCTATGACCTCGCCACCAATCGCGGCGTTGAGTCGACCCCAATCGTCGTCGACGGCACCATGTATGTCACATCAGCCTGGTCCATCGTCTATGCTCTCGACGCCAAGACAGGCGAGGAACTCTGGGTGTATGACCCGGATGTCGATCGTGCTGTGGGCGTCAATGCGTGCTGTGATGTCGTCAATCGCGGCGTCGCCGTCTATGACGGGAAGCTCTATCTCGGCGTGATCGATGGCCGGGTCGAAGCACTCGATGCCAAGACAGGTGAACTGGTCTGGTCAACAATTACCGTAGACCAGTCCAAACCCTACACGATCACCGGCGCTCCGCGCGTGGTCGATGGTAAAGTATTGATCGGGAATGGCGGCGCCGAGCTTGGTGTACGCGGGTATTTGAATGCATTGGACGCCGATACAGGTGATCTGATCTGGCGCTTCTACACCGTTCCAAACGCTGACAAACAACCCGATGGCGCAGCGTCTGACGGCGCGTTTGAGCAAGTCGGCAACGTCACCTGGGGCGACACGGGCGCCTGGAAAACCGATGGCGGCGGTGGCACCGTTTGGGACTCGATCATTTACGATGACGTCAATGACACGGTCATTTTCGGCGTCGGCAACGGCTCTCCCTGGAACCAGCGCCTGCGTGACCCGTCGGGGCTGGACAATCTGTTCCTGTCCTCAATCGTCGCGGTCGATGCCGATAGCGGTGAGTATAAGTGGCATTTTCAGACCACGCCAGGCGACAATTGGGACTATACCGCCACGCAGACGCTGATCATTGCGACTCTGCCGCTTGGGGCTGATGGCGCGGACCGACGCGTTGTTATGCAGGCGCCCAAGAACGGGTTCTTCTACGTGCTCGACGCCGCAACCGGCGAGTTCATCCAGGGCAATAATTATGTGCCAACGAACTGGGCCACCGGGCTATCCGATGAAGGCCGTCCGATCGAAGTGCCAGAAGCGCGCTATGCCGACATTCCCTATCTGCAAACGCCGGGCCCGCTTGGCGGTCATAACTGGCATCCAATGGCGTACAATCCGGATGTCGGTCTCGCATACATTCCGGCTCAGGAAATCCCGCAAGCCTATGGCACCGATCCGCGTTTCCAGGACGAATCTTCAAAATGGAACACTGGCGCCGACTTTGCCGCCGGAGTGCCGCAGCTGATCCCGAGCGAGGACAACAAATTCCTGCGCACTAGCTTTAAGGGACGATTGAACGCCTGTGATCCCGTGGCCAATGAAGCGCGCTGGACGGTCGAGCATGAAGGCCCCTGGAATGGCGGCGTTCTTTCGACAGCCGGCGGAGTTATCTTCCAAGGCAAGCTCAACGGTGAGTTCGTGGCCTATGACGCCGGAACGGGTGAACGGCTATGGGCGCAGGACGTGAAGTCAGGTGCCGCGTCTGGCCCTGGCACGTTTGAAATCGATGGCGAACAATACGTGACCATTACAACGGGTTGGGGCTCAGCCTATTTGCTTTCTGCAGGCGGGGTTGCAGCGCCGCAGCCCGTCCAGCCAACCGTAGGCAAGGTCGTCACCTTCAAGCTCGGCGCAACCGGCACGATCCCGGATGTTGATGTGCAGCTTGTCGAGACAACGCCGAAGGCCGACGAGTTTGGCACCGAAGCACAGCTGGCGAATGGTCTTGTCCAGTACGCCCGCAATTGCACCGTCTGCCATGGCCCGTTTGCGGTCAGCTCAGGCGTGCTGCCCGATCTTCGCTGGTCAGCCTACACGTCCAGCGCAGACGCCTGGAAAGGTGTTGTGGTGGACGGCAATCTGCAATCGATCGGAATGGTCTCCTTCGCGGACGTCCTGTCGGAAGACGACGTTGAATCCATCCGCGCCTATGTCGTGCAGCAGGCGCACAATACAGACGGCATCGATGATGCCATCGCCAGTGAGGGCGGCACGCCGTAAAAAGCCGCCCGTCAAGCGAGGAGCAAACCCAGCTCTTTCTGTTTTTTCTTGGACAAGCCATCGGCGACCAGCCGGTGGCTTGTTTCGATATAGGCCTTGAGATCGCGATCCTTTAGGCCGGGATCGGCATAGTGCTGGATCCACTTCATTCCGCGCGAAGCCAGGTACGGGGCAGGGCGCAGGCCCGGTTGTTCCTGCAGGACTTCAAACGAGAGCGGCGTGACCTTGAAGGTGACCGCAAAGAAATCCTCATCGCCCCAGCCTGCAATTGCGAACACTTTGCCGCCCACCTTCCAGACATGGCTGCCGCCCCATTGGACGACCCGGCTCGTCGCGGTCAAGGATCCGCAAAAGTCATTATATTCGTCCAAGGTCATAAAAAGACCATGACAAGGAATAGACTCCACTTCAATCATCGTCAGATCGAGGTTACGGTAACTTAACGCCGTTGAGGGGCTACTCATGCACATTATCGTCGCGCTGCTAGGATTTCTTGGCTTTATTGCTGTCTGGTATTGGCGGTTGAAGATGCTGCGCGATGTGGCCCGCGATGGGCGCAAAGTCGCTGAAACCGTGGCCAACCTGCCGCGCAAGATGCGGTTTCGGCACCAATCCGGCAAAGGAGGTCTGTCCGTGGTCGAAGACCCGCGGGAGGCCGCCACCATCCTGATGCTGGAAATTGCGCAAGCCCGCGGCACGCTCACCGAGAAACAGGAAGCCGCCATTCGCGGCGAAGTCATGCATCATTTCGAGTTTCCGGAAGGTGATGCCAATGCGCTGATCTCGCAAGCGGGCTGGTTGTCCCGAAGCGCCGGGGCGAGCCATGTCGTAATGTCCAAGATGACTGATTTCGTTCGCAAAAGCCCAGGCATGACCAACAAGGAACTGGTTGATCTGGATGGCATGCTGGTGACGATCTCGGAGGCTGAGGGCGACCCCACGCCAAGCCAGCTCGAACTGCTGATGATCTATCGCGACAAGACCGGCCTGCGCGTCTGACTTTGCCGGGCGTCCAATCAGACTAGTTCCGTCTCCATCAGGAGGCGGCATATGCAGGCAGTCATTATTGGGGCAACAGGCGGAATAGGGCGGGCCTTGACCGACGCCCTCGCTGATCGCTCCGACGTCACGCAAATCTATGCACTCAGCCGCTCCCGGGTGGATCTCGCGCATCCAAAAGTGATCGCTGGTCAAATCGACATCCTGGAGGAAGAGAGCGTTGCCGCAGCAGCTGCCAGCGCCGCCACCAGTGCCCCGCTTGATCTGGTCATCGTTGCCACCGGAATTCTATCAGACGGTCCTGACCTGCAGCCGGAAAAATCCTACCGTCACCAGAGCCGCGCTGCTTTCGAGCGTGTCTTCGCCGTCAATACGATCGGGCCTGCGCTGATCGCCAAACACTTCCTGCCGGTCATGCCGCGGCAGGGCAGAGCGGTCTTTGCAGTTTTGTCAGCACGGGTAGGCTCGATTTCAGACAATCGGCTCGGCGGCTGGCATGCCTATCGCGCCTCCAAGGTCGCCCTGAACATGTTGATCCGAAACTACGCGATCGAGCAGGCCCGGCGGAATCCTGATTTCATTGCGGCCAGCCTGCACCCCGGCACAGTCGATACGGACCTGTCGGCACCATTTCAAAGCAATGTACCCGATACGCAATTGTTCACGCCTCAGACCTCTGCGGCTCACTTATTGAGCGTGATCGATGGGCTCACCCCAAGCAATAGCGGCAAGGCCTTTGACTGGGCAGGAGAAGAAATCCCGGCTTAAGCGCCGCTGAGATTGGCGAGCACGTCATTGGCATCATAGGCGTCGGCATTCTCAGGTTTCTGGCCGCTGCCTGTGATGATTTCCATCACATGCTCGACCGGGCCGGATGACCCGCCAAGCGGCAGCGATATCCCGACCCCGAGGCCGACACTTGACCGACCACCTGAGCTCGACCCGCCGCCGATGGAAACCGATGACCCGCCGCCAGCGAGTTCGCCAGTGTCAGAATACGCGTTCACTACCAAGAACCACTCATCGCCATTTTCGAGCGTCACTTCGGCAGCGCGGCGGAGGGCACGGCTGCGCGCGACGTCCATGGAATTGTCCCGATAGGCAACCCGAAACCGGTTATTCTCGATCGGTTGGACGGAATAGCCTTTCGCATTGTCAGAACTTGCCGGACCATAAGGTACGCTGGTCGCACAGGCTCCCAGGAGCGCCAGAGCTGATACTGCAATCCATTTAGTCATAATCGTAATCCTTATAGTGTGAATAGCGCTCTTTACGTCGGCCATCATAGGCGCGGTTTCGCTGCCAGCAACCGCAATCAGACTCCCAGGTAAACGCCTCGCCCATGCCGTTCACCCGCAAATGCGATGACGCAAAAGACCCGTTCGAAGTGTTTCCATACATGTCCGCATAGCCGTCCCCGTCGCTATCACACGTGTAAAAGCTACCCGTATGCGTGCAGCCAAATGCGCCGACATATTGGCCATAGGAGTAGGCTGACGGCCAACCTGAATAGGACGAAAACCCTGATGGTGCATAGTACGCACCGGTATATGAGTTGGTATAAGCGACTGAGTTTGGAGCGTACGCATGAGCTTCATAGGATGCTTCGGCAAAACCCTGCGCCAATCCAGCAGAGATGGCTTCGAGATCGGCCGTTGTACAGGCAGAGACCAATAGTCCCGCGCTCGCGAGCGCAC
>JANSXJ010000507.1 GCA_024743015.1 Hyphomonas sp.
CACAACCAACTCTCAAACATATCCCGCTCACCGAGCTTCGTATCAGCAAGCTGAATATGCGCCACGGACGAAAAAAGCCGGACGTGTCCGACATTCTGCCCTCGATCAAAGCAAGCGGTGTTCGACAGACTTTGGTCGTGCGCCGTGAGGGCAAGCATTATGGCGTCATTGCCGGACGTCGCCGCTTTTTTGCCTTGCAGGCCATCGCCAAAGAGACAGGCGAGACCCCGCTCGTGCCATGTGCGATCATGTCAGAAAAGGATGCCGCGAGCGCGATAGAAGCCTCTGTCATCGAGAATGTCGGACGCCTGCCAGCCACCGAGATGGAGCAATACGCCGCGTTCAAACGTCTGCACGAGGAAGGGCGAACCGTAGATGATATTGCAGCCTATTTTGGCGTTACAGAATTGCTGGTTCGCCGTGTTCTGGCGCTGGCTTCGCTGAGCGCCCCCATCCGCAAACTCTACGCCGAAGACGAGATCGACCGCGAGACCATCCGCGCCCTGACGCTCGCCACCGACGAGCAGCAGGCTGAATGGTTTCGTCTGTTCCAGAGCGAGGACGAGCACGCGCCGCGAAGACGCAACTGCAAGGCATGGGTGACGGGCGGCACCACGATGACCACTGACAAGGCGCTATTTGACCTGTCAGACTATGACGGACAGATCACCGCAGACCTGTTCGGCGAGCAGGGCGTGTTCGCTGATGCAGAACAGTTCTGGCAGGCGCAATCGAAAGCGATCGCGGCGCAGGTCGAGACCTATCTTGCCGATGGCTGGCGCGATGTCTCCTGCCTTGAGCGCGGGCAGTATTTTCATAAATGGGACCATCTCCAGCGCACGAAAGAGGAAGGCGGCAAGGTCTATATTGAAATCCGCCATGACGGGACTGTGACCTGCCATGAAGGCTATGTCACGCAAGCCGAAGCCAAAAGGCTCGACCGCGCGACGCAGGGTGAAACCGAGCGCGAACCCGCCCAAATCAAGCCTGAAATGTCCGGCCCGATGGCAGACTATATCGGCTTGCACCGCCACGGCGCAGCCCGTGCCAGTCTGCTTAAGCAGCCTGCCATCGCGCTGCGCCTGATGGTGGCTCATGCCATGACGGGTTCAGCCCTATGGGACGTGAGACCGCACGAGGCCCGCAGCGGCAAAGAGGACACGCTGGCCAGTGTTGAAGGGTCGAAAGCCAGTCAGGAAATGAAGGCCGCGCGGGAGCAGGTGAGCGACCTGTTCTCTGCCTTGAACGTGAATGGTAGCGCCCGCCGCAATGGCGATGCCTATCGCTTGTGCGAAGTCTTTGCGGCCTTGCTCGCTATGTCAGACGATGAAGTGATGCAGGTGCTGGCCTTCACCATGGCCGACACACTGGAAGCTGGCGGGGCGATTGTGGAAGCAGTCGCCCATGTCTGCGAGACCGATATGGCCAGCTATTGGAAACCGGAGCCCGCCTTCTTCGACCTCTTGCGCGACAAGCGGGCGATCAATGCGATGGTTGCAGATATTGGTACAACATCTCTCGCTGAAAGCTACGCCAGTGACACGGCAAAAGCCCAGAAGATGATTATCGGGAACCGGATTATTGGGGAGGGGTGTGAGCCTAATCCCGACTGGCGACCGAGCTGGATGCAGGTGCCGCCAGCCCGCCTTGTCGAAGGCGCAGCCTGTGCGCCTGTCGATGCGTGGAACCGGATCAAGGATCTGTTCGAACCTAGCGAGACAGAGTGTGGTCCCGATGCAGAAAGCCTTGAGCAACAGAACGCCGCCTGATGTTTCAGTCTCCCGTTAGCGCGGCAAGTGGAGCCGTCCGGTGTCTGTCATCGGGCGGCTTTTGCCATGTTTGAAGTGGAGGGGAGCAGGAAAGGTTCATTTGAGGAGGGCGCGAAAAATTGCCCGTCTGGAGGTTTGCTTTCTGTCCGTATGTCCCGCCAGTGGCAGCCCATTTCTGATGTTTCCTTGTCAGAGGAAGACCCCCTGTTCCCGTCTCTTGCCGTGTGACCTGGACGCGGCCAGCCCGCCTTGAAACCGGCCAATCAAGAAAACTTCCCCGCCGCTTTGCGGCTCCTCGCGGACCAAGTTTTCTTGCCTGTCCGGTGCTCCACTTCGTTACGCCCCACCTAGCGCTTGCCCAAAAAGTGGAAGGCACTTTTTGGTTAAGCAAGCGCGCTGAAGGATGGGTTCAAGGCGGTCCGGCCCCGTCCTGACGGTCCGGCGTCGACGGGGACAAGAGGTCCCCCAAGACAGCCAAGGAAACGAAAA
>JANSXJ010000221.1 GCA_024743015.1 Hyphomonas sp.
CAACCTGCGCTACACCAAATCCATGGACGTCTATTTCGACAATGTTCGATTGCCGAAATCCGCCATTGTGGGCGGCGAGGACAATTGGAACAAAGGCTGGAAACTGCTGGCGGGTCGGGCCCTCGATGTGGAAAAGATCGAGATTACCGCCGTCGCCTATGGCATTGCCCGCGCCGCGGTCGAAGAAGCCTGGCAATACGCTCAGGAGCGTGAGCAATTCGGCAAACCGATTTCGCAACACCAGGCGATCCGGCACAAGCTGGTGACCGCGCGCACCAAGCTCCAGGCGGCAAAACATATGCTCTATCACGGTGCGTATCTCGCCAGCACGGGCCAGCCCTGCAGCATCGAAACCTCGATGGCGAAGCTGTTCGTTGCTGACACAGCCGTCGAGATTGCCACAACCTGCCAGCAAGTGATGGGCGCCTACGCACTGTCCGATGCCTATGACATGGAACGACACGTTCGCGACTTGCTGGGCATGCCAATCGTCGGCGGCTCATCTGATATGCAGAAGAACAATCTTGCCAGCCTGATGAGACTCTAGCGCACCACCAGAAGTTGGGCGTCGCGCCCTTGAGGCGTCTGCCCGCGTGTGTTGAAATGGGCCAACCTTCAGCGAGCTGGATATGGACCTCTCTGCCCCAGGATATGAAACCGCATTGTTGCGGTTCGAGCCGGTGTGCGACGCGCATCGTGATCTCCTGCGAGGACCCGCGATCGAAAAGTCACTCTGGAAGTACATGCCCGCGCTGAGTGGCGGGACCAATCTGGAGAATTACCTGCAGGCCTTGTTGCAGACACAGAAAGCAGGGATCGCGGCCTATTACGTCCTGTTCCAGAAATCTGACGGGGCCTATGCCGGGATTGCAGGGTTCAATGAGATCAACCGGATCCATCGGCGTCTGCGCAATAATATTTCCTGGCATCCTCCGGACATGGACGCCATCCGCCTCTATCAGGCGACCCAACATGGAATGATGAAGCGCGCTTATGACTGGCGTGCCAAACGCATGGAATGGCAGATCAATCCGAAAAATGAATTCATCATGCAAAACCTGCAATTCCTCGAACCCACGCGCGAAGCGCATTTCCGAAACTTTGAACGCACCGCGGACGGCGTCTGGATCGACAAGATTGTCTACTCGATGACCAGGCCCGAACTCGCCGCGGCGATTGAACGCCTCGAGCGGGAGCTGGTCTAGACCTCGACCTCCAGGCGCTCGATGCCGCGAAAGAAAGGCAGGCTGCGCCACTCAATGTCCTGATCCGGAAGCTTCATATCCGGATAGCGCTCAAACAGCTTCAGATAGACTCGACGCGCCTCGATCCGCGCCAGCGGGGCGCCGATGCAAATATGCGCGCCGCCGCCAAACGAGACATGCGATGAGCGCTTCACGGTGATGTCAAAGTCTTCCGGCGTTTCGAACTTGCCGGGGTCCCGGTTCGCGGCGGCCAGCGACATGAAGACGGGTTGGCTTTTCTTCATCGGACAGCCCGCCACCTCGCGATCCTCCGAGACAATGCGAGATGTCGCTTGCACCGGCGCTTCGTAGCGCAGCACTTCTTCGACCGCGGCCGCGCCAAGCGAAGGATCAGCCTTCAGGGCTTCTAGCTGCTCCGGATGGGTCAGGAACAGCCAGACGCCATTGCCGATCAAATCCGTAGTGGTGAGATTCCCGCCGACCAGAAGCGCCTGCAAATTCACCCGCAACTCGTCATCGTCAAAGTCGCCGCCATCCGCCTGGGCCTGAACCATATCGCTGATCAGGTCATCTCTTGGATCGTTCCGACGGGCCGTCATAAGCTCCGTGAAATAGGCATCCAGCTTCTCTCCGCTGGCTTCCATATAAGCTGTCTCTTCCGCCGTCCGCATCGGATTCAGGCTGAGAATGATGCCTTCCGACCAATCTCGAAATTCCGGTAACCGGCTTTCATCGACGCCGAGAATATGAGCGATGATCAGGATCGGGATGGGCACTGCTATATGCTCCATCAAATCAAACCGGCCAGACGCAGGCGCAGCATCGATAATCCTATCGATCATCGCCTCGATCTCCGGCTCCATCTTCTTGATGCGCGCGTAAAACGCTTTGACCAGCGGGAGCCGGTTACGTGAATGGTCCGGGTCGTCCTGAAACAGGATGCTTGAGCGTCGACCGTTCGGATCGTCCGGATTAGCGAGCATGCGCGAAAGCGACCCTTCTTCTGCTTTGCTGGGCTGGCGCACAAACGTGCGATCATTCACCGTGGCGCGAATATCGTCATAGCGCGTCAGCAGCCAGGTCTTCACCGCCTCGTCCCGCAGAACCGGACAGGTTTCGCGCAAGGCCTTCAAACGCGGATGCGGGTTTTCCCGCGCATCAGCGTCAAAGGCCGAAATCTGCAACAGGCTGGTCGGTGCTTCAATTGCTGGCTTGTCATCGCTCATTTTATTCGCCTCCCACGGCCTTGCGGACGGCGCGTTTGGGCTGAGCCTATTTATCGATCTGCCGTCCGACTGGGCCCTGTCATAGCGAAAAACCCATGGTTCGCACAGGCTGACGACACGTCACCCTTCGCTTGCGAGCTCGATTGAACGCGCCTGAAGCTCTGCCATGGAGTCTCCGAATTCCTGCGCCAGTTTGGCAACTGCGCGGGTTTCAGCCTTGTCAGCATATGTGCGCGCCGTGGACCCATCCGAGACCACGCGGCTCACGCCTGACTTCTCGGCATGTGTCGTCAGCGTTGCATATGGATAGCCGGTTCGAACATCGAGCATCAGCCCGCTCGCCGAAGCCTCAACTTCGATCGTTCGGCTTGGCAGCACAAACATGCCGATCACGGTAAGATCTGCCAGGGCGAGCGCGTTGGCTTTCTCGTCCCTGCTGGAACCGACCTCATAGGTCAATACATAGTCCAGATGTTGCCGCGCTGCGCCGCGCCGGATGTGGCCAATGATCGCCGCCGTATTATTCGAGCGCCGCATAGGAGCATCGCTGACCATGGAGGCAATCAAGGGACTGACCGGAACGAATTCACCATAGTCTGAACCCAGTTCTTCGAGGACGTCTTGCCAGATCCGCGCTTCGTCTTCGGGCAGCGTCGTCAGGGCGCCACGCTCGATACGCGCCAAGCCGATCCGCGCCGGAAAGGCGAGCGTCGGTTCGATGGCCGCGATACGGCGGACATCTTCATCAATTTCGGTCGCGACACTATTGGCGCTTTCATGAGTGGCATCGTAGCGGGCAAGATAGTCAGCCCCTGAACTTGTTTGCAGATGGGTCTCACATGCGCCAAGACCGGCAATCAGCGCCGCGACCAAAACCAGGTTTCTCATAAGTCTATCCTTCTCCCAAAACCAGTTTGTGAGCGTTTGCTTACAAATGAGGCGAAATCCGGAACCCACTATGGTGTCTTCGGGGCAATCCTTGGCTTCCGTTCGGGAAAGACTGAGACAGTAGGCCAGACAGGAGAAAAGCATGACCACAGCGACGCTCGACAAAGAAGCCCTGAAAAAGAAATACGCCGAGGAACGCGACAAGCGATTGCGCAGCGACGGCAACGCTCAGTATCAGCGCCTCGAAGGAAAATTCGAAGACCTGGCGACGGATCCATACACGCCCCTGAAAGAGCGAGCGCCGGTGATGGATCACGTCACATTCGCTTTTATTGGCGGCGGTTTTGCCGGCCTCGTCGTCGGGGCACGGCTGAAGGAAGCTGGTATCGAGAGTGTGCGCATCATTGAGAAAGGCGGTGACTTTGGCGGCACCTGGTATTGGAACCGCTATCCGGGCGCGCAGTGCGATACGGCCGCTATGATCTATCTGCCTTTGCTCGAAGAAACCGGGCATATGCCGAGCCAGAAATATGTCTACGCGCCTGAGATCCGCGCGCATTGCGGCAATATCGGGCAGCAATTTGATCTCTACAAAGACGCCCTGTTCCACACCGAGGTGACCGCACTGGAATGGCAGGCCGAGACGTCTCGTTGGTTGATCGAGACCTCACGCGGTGATGCGTTCACGGCAAAATATGTCGGCATGGGCACCGGTCCTCTGCACGTCGCCAAACTGCCGGGCATCGAAGGTATTGAGACCTTTAAGGGAAAATCCTTCCATACCAGCCGCTGGGATTATGCCTATACAGGCGGCACACCGGACGGTGACCCCATGGACAAGTTGCAAGACAAGCGCGTCGCCATTATCGGCACGGGCGCAACCGCGGTGCAATGCGTCCCGCATCTCGCCAAAGCGGCGAAAGAACTGCTCGTCTTCCAGCGCACCCCGTCCTCCGTCGACAAGCGAAACAATGAACCGATTGACCGCGAATGGTTCGACTCCATCGCAACCCCGGGCTGGCAAAAACGCTGGTTCGACAATTTCGTCGACAATCAGTCGCAAGGCTTCCCTGAAGAAGACTATGTCATGGATGGCTGGACCGACTTGTCGCGTCGCATCCGCGAAAAAGTTCGGCAGATGCCGCCGGATCAGTGGACGCCGGAAGGCATGCTGCAAGCCTTTGAAGACGCAGACTTTGAAAAGATGGAAGAGATCCGCCAGCGCTGCGAGGAAGTCGTCGCCGATCAGGACACAGCCGAGAAACTGAAGGCCTGGTACCGTCAGCTCTGCAAGCGCCCCTGCTTCCACGATGAGTATCTACAAGCGTTCAATGAACCGGGCGCCCGCCTGATCCACACAGATGGTAAAGGCGTCGAGAAAATCACGGAAACTGGCCTTGTCGCAAATGGCGAACATTATGAGGTCGATTGCATCGTCTATGCGTCAGGGTTTGAAGTTGGCTCGGACTATACGGCCCGCGCAGGTTTCGATCTCACCGGCCGCGATGGCGTGAAGCTGTCTGAGGCCTGGGCTGACGGGATGCAGACCTTTCACGGCCTGCACGTTCATGGATTCCCGAATGCCTTCATCGTCCAACCCAGCCAGGCGGCGAACCTGATCTCCAACGTGCCGCACAATATTGTCGATCACGCCAACACAATCTCAGCCGTGGTCGCGCATGCAGAGAGAGAGGGATTTACGGAAGTCGAACCCGACGCCGAAGCACAAAAGGCCTGGGTGGAGCTCATCCTGTCGGGTCAGGGCATGCTGATCGGCACGACAGAATGCACGCCGGGTTATTACAATAATGAAGGCGCAGGTGTGACCGAAAAGAACCGCCATCAATTAGGCCACCCTGGCGGTGCGAAAGCGTTCTTCCATCATATTGCCGCCTGGCGCGACAAAGGCACTTATGACGGTCTGAACTTCTCCTGAGACGCCGCCAGAACGGATCGCGCATGGACCTGAAAACGACGCTCTATTCAGTTGACGACCAGATCGCCACGATCACGCTGAACCGTCCGCATCGCGGCAATGCGTGGACAGGACGGATGCACACTGAGTATCGCTATTTGCTGGATCAGGCGGACAAGGACCCCGAAGTGCGGGTGATCCTCCTGACTGGCGCAGGCGAACGGTTTTGCGTCGGCGGAGATTCTCAAGCGCTCGATGGCCATGCCCGAAAAGGCGGATACGACGCAGGAACACCGGTCGATATCGTCACGCCAGGCAGCCGCGAGTTCGCGCCATTTGCCGAGGATTTCGCCTATCAGTTTGCCTTATCCAAGCCGGTCATCGCCGCCATCAATGGCGCAGCGGCGGGCGTCGGCCTGGTCATGGCGTGCTATGCCGATATCCGGTTTGCGGTTCCGAGCGCCAAGCTGACAACCGCGCATGGCCCGCTCAATCTACCGGCAGAGTATGGCCTATCCTGGTTGCTCCCTCGCCTGATCGGCGGTGCGCGGGCGATGGAGCTGCTCATGTCGAGCCGCAAGTTCCTGACGGAAGAAGCCCACCAGATGGGACTGATCCATCGCCTTGTTTCACCAGAAGACCTGATCGCGGAAACCCGCGCCTATGCGGCAGACCTTGTGCAACGCGTGTCGCCTGAAGCCTTGCGACAATCGAAGCGCCAGACCTATCTCGATTTCCACCGCGACATCGGCATGTCAGTGCGCGAGGCGAACGATCTTCTGAGTGCAATGGTCAAACAATCTGACTATCGCGAGGCCATTCGCGCCTTTCTGGAGAAACGCCCCGCCGATTGGGGCAGGTCAGACTAAACACCTGACGCACGGCTCCAAGAGGGCCCATTTACCGAAATTCTGAGACGCTCCGCTAATTATTCGCGCGGAAAGACCTGTATGATGCGTACTCGTGAAACTGCGTAACATGG
>JANSXJ010000479.1 GCA_024743015.1 Hyphomonas sp.
CGGGCTTCCCGTCATCATTGTGCGCTTCAATATATTCTACGGGGAGCTTTTCAGCCGCTGTCATTGGTACTTCACTCTCAACATGTGTGTCGATGCAGCCACATGACGCAATAAACGCGCCGTTTACAAGTCATTAAGACTTAAAGTTTGGCAAGAGTAAGTCCGTGCGCTGAATTTATGCAGGAATCTGCAGCAGAAAGTACAGTTAACACCTATTCGACAATGTCGATATCATCGGGAAATGCCGGGAAACTGGCAATGGCGACATTGTCATCTTCAACCAATTCTCCGCGTCCGCCTTCTCTTCGCTCATAAGCCGCCACGAGCGACATATAAGGCGGGACATGGACGATGCCTTCTCCTTCAATCGGGGCCTTGATCTCGAAATGCAGGTGAAACGTGGTCGGTGTCGATCCAAAATCATTGGAGACAAAACCGAGCGTATCTCCAGCCTCCACCGTATCCAGAGCCGACACACGCAACCGGCGCATGTTCAAGTGAAGATAGGAATAGATATTGCCGGTCTCGGTGCCTTTCAGCTGGACCGAATAGGTGCCGATATGCTGGATGATGCCATCTTCAACTGCGATCACTTCATGCAGACCGCGATCACGTTTTGGTTGCGCGCGAAGCGCGTTGCAATCCGCCGCTGATCCAACCCGAATGTCCTGGCCCTGGTGCACCTTGTTGGTGGGACACATTGGCGTGTTTCGCGTGGACGAGCGTTTCTCGCAGAAATTGTCCCGCCATGGGATTTCATAATTCTTGGGATCACACTGGTCGCCGCCTATTGCACCGCCCCATCGATAGACCATGGATTGCGGCCAGGTCGCCGCGGTCTTGATCGGGAACAACATGTTGGGCGCATATACGGTGTCGTCGCCCTGCCCTGTCCCGGTGCCGGGAATGAGATCGCCGGGCGCGTAATATTCAAACGCAACAGGCAATGGGGGAGGTGGCGGTGAAACCGGTACATCAGGTTCCGGATCAACTGGGTCGACCACGTCGACATTATCAGTCGGATCCGGCTGCGAGTCATCGGGGTCTGGCTGGACTGGGTCTGATCCCGGATCTTCTGGATTGATCGGATCTTCAGGGGACCCTGGATCTCCGGGATCGCCAGGGTCGGCAGGATCTGCGGGATCAACGGGGTCCGGGTCTGGATCAACCGGATCGACCACAATGGGATCATCATTACTATTGTCCGTCGGGTCTTCGCCTTCGCCCCAGGGATCATTTACGGGGACGGTCGGTGGTGGCGGTCCGGGCGCGCCTTCTGGAATATCAGGTCCTGGCTCTGGAGTCGCGCCTGGTACGCGGACCACGTCGCACGCTGACAAAGCCAATGCCGAAACGGCCATCAGCCCCCAAAGTTTGATCTTCATCTCGTCCCCGCAATCAGTAGTTTCTCTACTTCGGCCACAGCCTCTTCCTCGGTCACACAGCTGCCTTTTGCCGCCGTTGCTGGATCCTTGCACATAAACTCGACGAGATAAGATGCGCCGTAGCGACTGAAGGAGACTTGCGATCCGGTAATCGTCTCCTCGAACTTCATTTCGGAATCAGGTGCAGGGCCCTGCGCCCCTGAACGGGCGACCAAACGGTCTGTTCCGTTGATGATCATGTCATAGACCTCGCCCTTGCGGACGGCGAAATAGCCATCCGCAGTCGGACGGAAATCGAGGCTGTTCTCGCCAGTCGATGCCACGGTCACCGGCTCATCCGGCAACAATACCGGAACCGCAGGCGACCCAACACTCGCAACTTGAACCATGCCCACATTGTCAGACTCGCGAGACGCGAAATCCTGCCGCGCCTGGGTCCAGTCAATACTAGCAGTTTTGGTTTCCGCGACTCGCCCGGCAGAGGGCACGTTTACTGTCTCGGTCGCCGGGGAGGATTCCGGTGCCTGCTCAACTTGTTGCGGCGCAGGCGGGGGAGTTTCCGCTTCCAGGGATGACACTTCGGTCTGCGGCTCGCAGGCAGCGATCATCAGGCTGCAAATGGCTGGCACAATCAAAGCACGCATGACTTACTTCCCTTCATATGTCGACGCGATCGAGTCGACTTCGGCATAAGCCAGACTATCAATAGTTTCGAGCGCGGCAATAACCTCCGACGCTGACCGGCCCGCCGGATCTCCCTTTGGCAGAGCCAGGATGAGCTCTCCGGAATAGCTCGCCCGGACCAATTGCAGGCCCTGAAGCTGCGGATGCGCGGACGCCCATTGATTGTACGCCGCCCGCGTCCCGGCCTCATCGCGGCGGAAATTACGGTAAACCTGTTCAAGCTCCGGCTCATTGTTGAAACGGACGATGAAAGTCGCGGCGGGGGCAGCCACAGGCGTCGTCTGAGCTTTCACCACCTGTGCGGCTTCAATCTGGCCGGTCGTCCATTGCGGGAAGAAGGACAAAGAGTCCGCCGTCTGCGAAAACGCCATACAGCCGGTGAGGCTGAGCATGCACATCAGCGCTGCGAGCCCCATATGGCCGCCATAATGCGGCAAGTGTTCGGATCTCTCCATTAGATTCCCCTCTTCTCCCATCAATCCCCCTCC